>NZ_CP047023.1:727500-1032918 GCF_009796765.1 Paraglaciecola sp. L3A3 | reverse complement strand
ATAGGAGTCTGGCAGTGTGCTACTCTCGCATGGGGGTGGAAGCGGGTCTTTTAGGAACGCAGTTCCTGCCGCTGGAACGAGCTAAGCTACGCTTAGGTCCGGATAATCCACTTCGTGAAGGATGACCGCGGGGTAGCATGCCGCACTTTTTCAGATGAACGGTCACCTTCTCCCAATCCAATTGATATTTTACTGTCACTAATTTTCACACAAAAAAAAGGCCACCTATTAAGGTGGCCTTTCTTCTGAATAGGAGTCTGGCAGTGTGCTACTCTCGCATGGGGAAACCCCAAACTACCATCGCCGCTAATGCGTTTCACTTCTGAGTTCGGAATGGGATCAGGTGGGACCGCATCGCTATGGCCGCCAGACAAAAACTGGTATGTTCTTATCAATATGTAAAAGCTGAGGTCTTATTGACCAAATAATCGAGGCTAAAAAGCTCTTAGTCTTACTCTTCTCTCTATGATGTTGTCTTGTCACTCAATACACGCTTAGTGCTAAAAAGCCACTTGGGCGTTGTATGGTTAAGCCTCACGGGCAATTAGTACAGGTTAGCTCAACGCATTGCTACGCTTCCACACCCTGCCTATCAACGTCGTAGTCTTCAACAACCCTTTAGGTACGTTAAACGTACAGGGATGACTCATCTTGGGGCTCGCTTCGCGCTTAGATGCTTTCAGCGCTTATCGATTCCGAACGTAGCTACCGGGCAATGCCTTTGGCAAAACAACCCGAACACCAGCGGTTCGTCCACTCCGGTCCTCTCGTACTAGGAGCAGCTCCCCTCAATCATCCAACGCCCACACCAGATAGGGACCGAACTGTCTCACGACGTTCTAAACCCAGCTCGCGTACCACTTTAAATGGCGAACAGCCATACCCTTGGGACCGACTTCAGCCCCAGGATGTGATGAGCCGACATCGAGGTGCCAAACACCGCCGTCGATATGAACTCTTGGGCGGTATCAGCCTGTTATCCCCGGAGTACCTTTTATCCGTTGAGCGATGGCCCTTCCATTCAGAACCACCGGATCACTATGACCTACTTTCGTACCTGCTCGACGTGTCTGTCTCGCAGTTAAGCTGGCTTATGCCATTGCACTAACCTCCTGATGTCCGACCAGGATTAGCCAACCTTCGTGCTCCTCCGTTACGCTTTGGGAGGAGACCGCCCCAGTCAAACTACCCACCAGACACTGTCCACATTCCCGATAAGGGAACAATGTTAGAACATCAAACCTACAAGGGTGGTATTTCAAGGTAGACTCCACGTCATCTGGCGACAACGCTTCAAAGTCTCCCACCTATCCTACACATGTAGGGTCAATGTTCAGTGCCAAGCTATAGTAAAGGTTCACGGGGTCTTTCCGTCTAGGTGCGGGTACACAGCATCTTCACTGCGATTTCAATTTCACTGAGTCTCGGGTGGAGACAGCGTGGCCATGATTACGCCATTCGTGCAGGTCGGAACTTACCCGACAAGGAATTTCGCTACCTTAGGACCGTTATAGTTACGGCCGCCGTTTACCGGGGCTTCGATCAAGAGCTTCGCCGAAGCTAACCCCATCAATTAACCTTCCGGCACCGGGCAGGCGTCACACCGTATACGTCATCTTTCGATTTAGCACAGTGCTGTGTTTTTAATAAACAGTTCCAGCCACCATTTCACTGCGGCCGCCAATCGCTCATGAAGCAAGTCCAATCACAATCAGCGGCGTACCTTCTCCCGAAGTTACGGTACGATTTTGCCGAGTTCCTTCACCCGAGTTCTCTCAAGCGCCTTAGTATTCTCTACCTGACCACCTGTGTCGGTTTGGGTACGGTCTCGATATCATAAGTTTAGAGGCTTTTCCTGGAAGCAGAGTATTTGCAACTTCAACACCGTAGTGTCTCGTCTCGTGTCTCAGGCATGTAGAATTCCGGATTTACCTAAAATTCAACCCTACGCACTTTCACCTAGACAACCAACGCTAGGCTTGCATAACTTTCTCCGTCCCCCCTTCACTGATATACCAAGTACGGAAATATTAATCCGTTTCCCATCGACTACGCATTTCTGCCTCGCCTTAGGGGCCGACTTACCCTGCCCTGATTAGCATGGGACAGGAAACCTTGGTCTTCCGGCGTGGGGGTTTTTCACCCCCATTATCGTTACTCATGTCAGCATTCGCACTTGTGATATGTCCAGCAAACCTCTCAGTTCACCTTCAGCCACTTACACAACGCTCCCCTACCACGCAAACATAAGTTTGCGTCCGCAGCTTCGGTATATTACTTAGCCCCGTTACATCTTCCGCGCAGGCCGACTCGACTAGTGAGCTATTACGCTTTCTTTAAAGGGTGGCTGCTTCTAAGCCAACCTCCTAGCTGTCTTAGCCTTCCCACTTCGTTTCCCACTTAGTAATATTTAGGGACCTTAGCTGGCGGTCTGGGTTGTTTCCCTCTTCACGACGGACGTTAGCACCCGCCGTGTGTCTCCCGGATAGTACTCACAGGTATTCGGAGTTTGCAAAGGGTTGGTAAGTCGGGATGACCCCCTAGCCTTAACAGTGCTCTACCCCCTGTGGTATTCGTCCGAGGCGCTACCTAAATAGCTTTCGGGGAGAACCAGCTATCTCCCGGTTTGATTGGCCTTTCACCCCCAGCCACAAGTCATCCGCTAACTTTTCAACGTTAGTCGGTTCGGTCCTCCAGTTGATGTTACTCAACCTTCAACCTGCCCATGGCTAGATCACCGGTTTCGGGTCTATACCTAGCAACTAAACGCGCAGTTAACACTCGCTTTCGCTACGGCTCCCCTATTCGGTTAACCTTGCTACTAAATATAAGTCGCTGACCCATTATACAAAAGGTACGCAGTCACAAGAGTAAACTCCTGCTCCTACTGCTTGTACGTATACGGTTTCAGGTTCTATTTCACTCCCCTCACAGGGGTTCTTTTCGCCTTTCCCTCACGGTACTGGTTCACTATCGGTCAGTTAGGAGTATTTAGCCTTGGAGGATGGTCCCCCCATCTTCAGTCAAGATAACACGTGTCCCGACCTACTTAATATGGCAATAATGACGCTTCACATACGGGACTATCACCCTGTATCGTTGTGCTTTCCAACACATTCTGCTACTTCATTACTACTCGGCTACTCCCCGTTCGCTCGCCGCTACTAGGGGAATCTCTGTTGATTTCTTTTCCTAAGGGTACTTAGATGTTTCAGTTCCCCTCGTTCGCTTCTACAACCTATGTATTCAGTTGCAGATAGTCCCTAAGGACTGGGTTCCCCCATTCGGAAATCTGTGGATCAAAGCATTTTGTCGGCTCCCCACAGCTTATCGCAGACTTACACGTCCTTCATCGCCTCTAACTGCCTAGGCATCCACCGTATACGCTTAGTCACTTAACCATACAACCCCAAATGACCTCTTCATTACTGACGTAATGACACGTTGCTTTTTTCACCTCAGTAACGTCAGAGATAAATCAAACAACTCGTCCACCCTTTGGCCTTTTATCCAAAGTTAGGTGTAAGACTCTTTTAACAGACGTCTCACTGTTGTATGCGTGACAAGTACTAATCATAAAAATCAGATAGAGTAAGTTCTTTCGAGCTTTCTCTTTTAGTTTTCGATTACTTTTTTATCAGCTTTCCATATTGTTAAAGAACATTTAAGGTTTAAAAAACCCTAATCAATAAACATTACTAAAAACATTCATTGATTAAGGTTACTTAATCTCTTGAGCAAATCATTTACCACATAAAGTGGTGGAGCCAAGCAGGATCGAACTGCTGACCTCCTGCGTGCAAGGCAGGCGCTCTCCCAGCTGAGCTATGGCCCCGCATAAAGCAGGTATTTACTAATCTTTTCTAATCAAGGCGAATGATTAGGCCGTGTGCACCGCACACAACGCGTCATTCAACGCAGAGTAGGAAAGATTTGGTAGGCTTGGGCAGACTTGAACTGCCGACCTCACCCTTATCAGGGGTGCGCTCTAACCAGCTGAGCTACAAGCCTTTCTTGCTTCTGCTTTTTGCCCTATGCTGCGCCTTTGTTTGTCACTCACTCGGTTATGTACTACTTGTACACGCCCTCGCTCGCTCCAAAGCCGCCTTGCCTAGAACAAAAATCATCGCAATAAACGATGACTTTACAGCGCTAGAAATTGCTTGAATATCCCAAGCACTTCTTTTTGCTCTTTCTTATCAACAACAAAACAATCTGTGTGAACACTCAACGAAGCAAGGTTCGCCGTAATAGTAAGGAGGTGATCCAACCCCAGGTTCCCCTAGGGTTACCTTGTTACGACTTCACCCCAGTCATGAATCACAAAGTGGTAACCGTCCTCCCGAAGGTTAGACTAGCTACTTCTTTTGCAACCCACTCCCATGGTGTGACGGGCGGTGTGTACAAGGCCCGGGAACGTATTCACCGCAACATTCTGATTTGCGATTACTAGCGATTCCGACTTCATGGAGTCGAGTTGCAGACTCCAATCCGGACTACGACGAGCTTTAAGGGATCCGCTTACCCTCGCAGGTTCGCTTCCCTCTGTACTCGCCATTGTAGCACGTGTGTAGCCCTACTCGTAAGGGCCATGATGACTTGACGTCGTCCCCACCTTCCTCCGGTTTGTCACCGGCAGTCTCCTTAGAGTGCCCAACTTAAGGCTGGCAACTAAGGACAAGGGTTGCGCTCGTTGCGGGACTTAACCCAACATCTCACGACACGAGCTGACGACAGCCATGCAGCACCTGTATCAGAGTTCCCGAAGGCACTAAAGCATCTCTGCTAAATTCTCTGTATGTCAAGAGTAGGTAAGGTTCTTCGCGTTGCATCGAATTAAACCACATGCTCCACCGCTTGTGCGGGCCCCCGTCAATTCATTTGAGTTTTAACCTTGCGGCCGTACTCCCCAGGCGGTCTACTTATCGCGTTAGCTACGCTACTCACGGATTAAATCCACAAACAGCTAGTAGACAGCGTTTACGGTGTGGACTACCAGGGTATCTAATCCTGTTCGCTACCCACACTTTCGCACATGAGCGTCAGTCTTTGGCCAGGGAGTCGCCTTCGCCACTGATGTTCCTCCAGATATCTACGCATTTCACCGCTACACCTGGAATTCCACTCCCCTCTCCAAGACTCTAGTCTGCCAGTTCTAAATGCTATTCCCAGGTTGAGCCCGGGGCTTTCACATCTAGCTTAACAAACCGCCTGCGTGCGCTTTACGCCCAGTAATTCCGATTAACGCTCGGACCCTCCGTATTACCGCGGCTGCTGGCACGGAGTTAGCCGGTCCTTCTTCTGTTGCTAACGTCACAGCTTACGGGTATTAACCGCAAACCTTTCCTCACAACTGAAAGTGCTTTACAACCCGAAGGCCTTCTTCACACACGCGGCATGGCTGCATCAGGGTTTCCCCCATTGTGCAATATTCCCCACTGCTGCCTCCCGTAGGAGTCTGGACCGTGTCTCAGTTCCAGTGTGGCTGATCTTCCTCTCAGAACAGCTAGAGATCGTCGCCTTGGTGAGCCTTTACCACACCAACTAGCTAATCTCGCTTAGGCTACTCTTTGCGCGGGAGCCGAAGCCCCCTTTGGTCCGTAGACATTATGCGGTATTAGCTATCGTTTCCAATAGTTATCCCCCACACAAAGGCATATTCCTAAGTATTACTCACCCGTCCGCCACTCGACATCATCTAGCAAGCTAGACATGTTTCCGTTCGACTTGCATGTGTTAGGCCTGCCGCCAGCGTTCAATCTGAGCCATGATCAAACTCTTCAATTAAATATTTTTGAAAATATGAATTTTTTTTGGTGAACGCTCACTTCGTGAGTGTCCACACAGATTGTCTTGTTATTAATTGTTAAAGAACATTGCTACCTCAGTAGCCACTTCCGAAGAAGTCTCGCTTTAGATACTGTCCGAAGACCCTCTTAAGCGGGAGGCGTATAATACGCTCTCTTATTTCAATGTCAACATAATAATTTAATTTATTTTAAACTAAACATCCTGCTGCATCCCGCTAACCACAACACTCTCAGAGCATCACAACCACAACATTTATACTTGATAAATCCTGTCTCGGTAAGTCGTTTTAACTGACCTCCCCGAAGCGAGAGGCGCATTATAGAGATAACCTCCCACCTTGCAACCCCTTTTTTGCAATAATCTTAATTAATTCATTCACTGCATACTTTTCATTCAAATTGGCTATTTAACTATCGTTTTAGTTAATTTTTTGTTAACTTTGAACTTATTGGGTCTGAGTTGTCTTAACTTAGGTCGTCAATCATTAGGTGTATTTGTATGAAGGTTTTTTTAGGAGCGCTTTTAGTTGCAACCTCTTTCACCACTTTAAGCTCAACAATAACAGATGAAAGTACTGATACTTCCAGAGCAAACAAAATCAATGAGAAGTTTGTTCAAATGCAAGTTCAGAACAATTCAACTATTGGTCAAGCGATCAAAAGCATAGTTAATCATTACCCTCAACAAGCAGCAGCCATTGTTGGTACGGCTTTGGATTTATATCCAGAACAATATGTTGAGATAATACATTCAGCAATATCTGCTCAACCAACATTAGCCCAAGAAGTTGTAACTATAGCAATTGAGAAAGGCATAACAAGTTGCAGCAATATTGTTGAAACAGCCATCAGCGCAGATCCAAGCTACGTTGATTTTGTGGTGACAGCAGCAGCTCACTCCACTCCAGAGCAATTAAAGGAGATTGTTCGAATAGCCGTAATTACTGAACCTGACTCAGCTGACTATATAGTTCAATCGTTAGCTATCGCACACCCTAATAAAATAGTAGATATATTACAGTCAGCGATTGGCGCCGTTCCTTTTGTAGGACAGTATGCAGTGGAGGCATTATTGGCTATTTTCCCGAATGATGCTGAAGAAGTTATTACTACCGCAATCAAGGAGTCTAAAGCTCAGAACCAAGATATGACGGATATTCTACACACAGCTCAAAATTCGGGCGTAAGTTTAGTTCATATAGAAGAGTATGCAATTAACGGTGGAGCGACTGCAGAAGAACTTGCGCAAATATTACACAAAGACGCAAAAGCCAAGGATTAACTTGCTTGATTAATTGGCCTTTCGCCATTATTAAACACATTGAGTTTTTTTGTGATAATTACGCTAAATAGGGCTTACTTTACAATTAATAAAAGTAAGCTTTTCATTTCTATCATGAGTTCTAGTCAAGTATTATAAACGTGCTCCTATAAATGCGCCTGCATATTTTCACTTTTGTCGTACTCACTGTATCAAGATATCTGACATAGTATCACTTCAGGTTCAGATCAAATCTAGTCTGCCTATATATTCAGTTTTAGACAAAAATCCCACATTTACTTTTTGAGCCTATTCTATAGACTGAAATAGCATGGGCTACCGATCAATAGCAGCCCTGTATATATTAATAACTTACAAATCTAGCCGGAGACAATTATTTTGAAAAATTGTATGTTTAAAAAAATAAAGAACAGTGGCTTATTTGTCATTGCCATTATTGTAACAAGTCAGTCTCACGCTATAACAGTAAGCGATAAAGCCACTAAATTAGCTCACGATAACATTCTAATTGATTCACATATTGATGTGCCCTACCGCTTAAATCAAAAGTGGCAAGATGTCACTCAAGCCACTGAAGGTGGAGATTTTGATTATCCAAGAGCAGTTAAAGGCGGGTTAAATGCCCCTTTTATGTCTATTTATATTCCAGCCAGCCTAGATAAATCAGACAAATCCATAGAACTTGCCGACAAATTAATTGATTATGTAGAGGCCATAGTAGGTAGAGCTCCTGAAAAATTTGCCATCGCCACCAGTGTTAGCGATGTTAAGCAACAATTTGCCAAGGGATTGATTTCACTGCCACTTGGCATGGAAAATGGTTCACCTATCCAAGGTGATTTAAACAATTTACATCACTTTTATAATCGTGGAATTAGGTACATCACTCTAGCTCATTCGCAAAGTAATCATATTGCTGATTCTTCTTATGATCTTCGTAGACAATGGAAAGGTCTCAGTCCCTTCGGTAAAGAGTTAGTCAAAGAAATGAACAAGTTAGGGATATTAGTGGATATTTCTCATGTCTCGGATGATGCTTTTTATCAAGCCATCGACATTAGTCAAACTCCGGTTATTGCCTCTCATTCATCTTTACGTAGCTTTACCCCAGGATTTGAACGCAACATGGACGATGACATGATTAAAGCATTGGGTAAAAATGGTGGTGTCATCCAAATTAACTTTGGTTCAACCTTTGTCACAGGGATAGCCAATGGTTGGGGCAAAAAACGTAGTACGAAAAGAAAAGCAATAGAAGAGAAGTATGGTAAAGACAGTGATGAGATAAAGACTTTCGACGACACGTATCGTAGCAAAAGCCCCTTTCCCTATGCCACTTTAGAAAGTGTGCTGGATCATATTGATCATGTGGTTAAATTAATTGGTATAGATCACGTTGGAATTGGTTCTGATTACGATGGTGTAGGAGACTCTTTACCAACCGACCTAAAAGATGTATCAACTTACCCTAACTTAGTTCAAGGGTTATTAGACCGAGGTTATAGCGATCAAGACATCATTAAGATCTTAGGAGAAAACTTTTTACGAGTGTGGAAAATTAACGAAGATTACGCTGCGAAACATTAACGGTAATTATCCCCGTCTAATTGTCGGGGGTATTTATTACTCATAGTAACCAATCCTTAAGCCGCACTAGGCGTCAGTTCTTGCAGAATATCGTATAACCCAGTCTCATCAATTTTGAGTAACCTTTGTTGTTCTTGTTGCAAACGTATTTGTGTAGGATAACTGCAATTTGCTACTATATTGTCGTCTACATGCAGAGGGTCATTACGTCGAGAAAGTGGTTGAGGATGCATCATTAACCATAAATGCGCACTTTGAACATGTCCTGAGTTCACCAGCTCGCTAGTTTGTTGAAAATGCTGCCAACTCTCGACTTCAGCCACCAATGGTGGAGAACGATAATAATGTAAAATAGGCTTTTCATCTTGGTTAACCTCAACTTGAGCCTCTAATTGAGGACGGTTTAGAGTATTCTGCTCTAACATGGCTAATAGTAAGGAAAATTTAGCGCCTTGAGTCGCCGCCCGATTAATTTCCCCATTTAACTCACGATCAACAAGATTAACGGGATCAACCCCGCCAGAAGAAAATGGTTCAGCTTGATGTGTGGAGTCGAGCAATAGAATTGTCCAAAAAACCTAGTTAACTAGGTTATCGAAATATTCTGCTAAGACTTGAATCTATTTCAGGATTTATAACAATTTGCTCACTATTGTCGATTTCTGCTTAGATTCATTTGACACAAGGGCTCGCTTCTATGACGATTGGGCAACAAAACTGACTGCTATCTTGTTTAGCGTAACCAGCAAAATATATTAGCCATTTGATGGCAAGACCTTAATTATTATATTCAGGAACTTATGAAAAAATTTCTTAATCTGCAAAATACTCTAGCGACTGTTGTGACAGGTCTTATCGTTATTTTTTCTTTACCTGCTATCGCCGAAAAAGAGTCAACTAGTGCAACAGTTCAATCTAATAACAGTATTATCACTCCTAAAATAGTGGGTGGTGAAATAGCCAACCCACAAGACTGGCCTTGGATGACAGCTTATGTGGTGACATATCAAGGGGTAAACACCTCATTAATCATTAACCAAGTAAGATATGACACACAACATTTCACTGCCGGACCAGACGGCTCGATCACAGCAGAAATAGTTTCATGTGGAGATGGACAACAACTTTGTACTAACGTACAAAATAAAATTTGTCTAATTGAACGAGGGGGAATTCATCCCGACACTGGCGAAGGAGTTACCTTTGCCGACAAAGCGTTAAATTGTGAAAATGCAGGTGGTAGTGGTGCGATCATTTATAACAATGAAAATGGCATTATATCTGGCACTGTAGGTAATAATTTCAGCGGAAAAATTCCACTGGTGGCTATCACTCAATCAGATGGAGATAAATTACTTACATTAATAGGTGAAACAGCAGAAATAAAAGTCGCATCGGTCAGCAATACTCGCCAAGAAGCAAGCTGTGGAGCGAGTTTTTTGGGTGGCAAATGGGTACTCATAGCTGCCCACTGCGTGGATTCTCCAAACGCTTTCTTATTCCAAATGAATGTTGGAGAGTACGATTTATCTGACGGTGCGGATAACGCGATCCCCATAGCCAATACTTTCATTCATCCAGAGTATGATGCTGACGCAATCAATAATGACATTGCTCTAGTAGAACTAACTCAATCAATTAATGCAGATGGCATTCAATTAGCCAATAAAACCCTTACTCGCCAATTGGCAGAAGCGAACAGCACCGCCACAGTGGCCGGTTGGGGGGGCAGAACAGGATATGTATCAGGAGAAGGCCCGACCTCTAATTCTCCTGATGTGTTACATAAAGTCGACTTAACTCTCCTCAGTAATACAGCCTGCAAACAAAATTTCTCAGCTAACACTATTACCGATGCCATGTTATGCGCCACCAGCTCGTTAGAACAAGGCTCATGTCAAGGTGACAGTGGGGGGCCGTTAGTGGTAGAAACCAATGAGGGTATACTACAAGTGGGTATAGTGAGTTTTGGTGTAGGTTGTGCCGACCCTAACTACCCAGGTGTTTATACCAGAGTAGCTGAATTTACCGATTGGATAGATACTATTACCCAAGGTATCGCGATACAGCAGTTACAGGATTTTGGCATTGTTCCCGTTGACTTTAACAGCACTGCTACACTAAAAGTCACCAATAATTCAGAGATCATCAGCAATCTCAGCTTTAGCCTGCAAGGAGATAGTGCATTCACCCTAGGTGAAAATACTTGTAGTGCTTTAGCCACAAGTAGCAGTTGTGAAATCACAGTTAGTTATCACCCTTTAGAGGCTAATGAACATTTAGCTAGTATTATTATTACTGCTGACAACCCGTTAATAAAAGTTAGTCAAGCTAAATTAGTGGGCTTAGCCATTAACCCAGCGGAAACATTAACTGGAGTTGCCGGTCCAGCTAATAACAAAGTGAGTTGGTTTTCAGGGGGAGAGCGCACATGGGTAAGCCATTCTACTGGGGGAGTAGAAAGCGGTAATATCAACCACAAACAGCAAAGTATTTTATTAGCATTAATTGATGGAGCGGGCTCATTAAGTTTTGACTGGGGCGTATCTTCAGAAAAAAATGAGGAAGATGACGATGACCCTTTCGATATCTTATCACTTTATATAGATGGTCAACTAATAGAGTACATTAGCGGTGAAGTGGAGCTACAAAGCTATGCAGATGACCTATTAACATTAGGAGATGGTTTACACACTATCACTTGGATATACAGCAAAGATCCCGCTACAGACGAGGGACAAGATAAAGGTTTTGTCGGCAATGTAACCTTTGTTGCTGACCCAGTAACCAATCCACAACAACCGACTCCCACTGAACCCACAACCAGTAATCCCTCGAGCGGAGGTAGCTTAGCTTGGTTGCTAATGGTCTTGGCTAGTGGTTTGTTTTTACGCAGAAATTGGCAAAGTAAGTATTAGCATGTCGCACTAATTTAAGAACTAACTGACAATGTATTTAGACGACTCTTCAGCTTGTATGACAATTACACAATCTTTACATTGTAATTTCCCATCTAAGGCTAAAAATCGTTATGATCAATTTATAAGTAGTTAGACTTAAAAATAAACTCGTTCCATGGATAAATTTTTTGTATTAACAGCTCTATTATTTTTCACCGCTTGCAGCTCTTCCGTAAAAAGAGCTGACCTTGAGTTACCTGAAAATCAAACTATCCCTGCGACTTGGTTTAATGCGACATCATCAGCAACAACCCCAAATAGCCAAGTATCAACACCTTTATTAGCTATACCTACAGAACTACAACTGCTACTGCAACAAGCTAAAATTGATAACTTAAGTATAAAAATTGCCCTAGCCCGTCTGAATCTTAGTCAAGCCAACAATCAAGCAAGTCAGGTCAGTTTATTACCTAAACTAGATGCAACTTTAGGCTCACGGCAAGAACAGGTATTAAATGCTAACGAAAAAGTCAGCCAAAGTCGTTATTCAGCCAGCTTTAGAGCCAGTTGGGAATTAGATCTGTGGCAAAAACTCTCCAATACCCGCGCAGCAACCACTGCTGAATTGTATGCCTCTGAATTTGACTTTACCGCTGCACAACAATCTGTAATTGGCCAAATATTGTTGAGATACTTAGACATACAAGAAGCGAATGAACTGGTGTATTGGTCTGAGCAAAACTTAGCAAGTCAGCAACATAGAGTCGATATTACCGCCCAACGCTTAGATTCAGGATTAAGCAGTAGCCAAGATTATCGTTTAGCATTAAATAGTTTGTATAGCATTCAAGCTTCTCTCAACCAACAACGTCTAAGCCTTAATCAAGCCAAACAACGATTTAATCTACTGTTAGGACGTTACCCTAGCGCTGCTATCAACAACACCCGTGATGAAATTAATTTACCCCAAATTATTGAGTTAGTTTCTCCTCAAAGAGTATTAAAACAAAGACACGATTTAGTAGCGGCTGAATATCGCTTAATGAGCGCACATTATCGTAGTAAGGAAGCAGAAAAGGGATATTTACCCGACATCAATCTGGGTGCCAGTTTTCGAGCTAACCGTGAAGATTTTAGCCAGTTATTTGATTGGAAATACTGGCTAGCTAGCCTTACTGCTGATTTAGTACAACCCATATTTAATAACGGCGCTATTGATGCAAAAATAAAACAACAAAAAGCCAGACAAGATTTAGCTTTAGCGCAATACCAGCAAACCTTATTGACCGTTTGGCAAGAAATTGAACATGCCTTATACGCAGAACAAATTCAACGCCAACGTTTTGTAGCTTTAGAAAATGCCTATGAGCAAATCGATCAAGCGGAAAAACGTACTATAGAAAACTATCAAAATGGTTTAGCTAGCAGTTTCGAATTGCTCAACATACAAACTCGGCGTATATCAGCCAAAGTCAATTTGATCCGTAGCCGTTTTGCTATTTTATCAAATAGAGTGGACTTAATTTTAGCTCTAGGTGAACCCTTCCCTATTTCCAGTGAGACCTAATAACATGCCCCGCAAATCATTTTTTCTGAGCGATATGTCCGCAAATTCACGCAAAATATTAATCGGTAAAATTATAAAATGGCTAGTAGCACCTATCGCTATATTACTATTTAGCTTAACCGTAGTGAATTGGTTGGATGAAAACAAACCTCAACCCAATGAGCGCCCTAGGCGCATTAAGTTGCATAAAGTATTTGTGCATCAAGCAACACAAAGCAGTGCTGCTTTAATGGGGCATAGCCAAGGCCAGATGCTACCTAAGCAAGATCTAGAAATTCGCAGTGAAGTGACGGGGAAAATAGATAAACTGTCAGATAACCTGGTGAATGGCGGTAAAGTCAAACAAGGTGAGTTATTAATCCAGATCGATCAAAGTGATTATTTGTTAGAAGTGATCCAAAGACAATCTAGGGTCGCACAAGCAGAACAACAATTAACTAAAGTTCAAGCTGAATCAGAATCAGCACAGAGAGAACTCGCTGACCTAGGCCGGAAAAACCCATCAGATTTAGCATTGGGTATTCCTCAATTGAAACAGGCGGAAGCGTCATTGGATGCAGCTAAAGCCGACCTAGCAGTTGCTGAATTAGCGTTAAAAAGAACCCAAATTTTTGCTCCTTTTGATGCTCGAATAGAAAAAGAAACCTTAACCATCGGCCAATACTTAAACCGTGGTGGCTTAGTGGCTCAATTACACGGTAACGACGTCATGGAAGTCAGATTACCTATGACCGCTGAGCAATTTAGTCAAATAGGCCTACCTCTTGATTATTACACTCAATATGCAGATTCAGAGTTTGCAGTTGAACTGAGCGCCCAAGTAGGACAAAACGAATACCGCTGGAATGCCAAAATCATCCGAGTTGAGGCAGCTATTGATAGTCAAACACGTAGTCTTTATGCCGTTGCCGAAGTACATAATCCTAGTGATAATCAACAACCCTTGCTAAAAGGTTTGTTCGTTAATGCGCAGATTACAGGACAACTCGCCGACGAGATAACTGAGTTACCTAAATCGGCCTTAAGGAGCAACGAACAATTATGGGTAGTTGATGAAGATAACCGCTTACAAGTAAAAATTGCCGAGATAGTGCAACGTAACCCAGATTCGATTGTCGTTAAAAACTTACCTGATCATAGCCTAGTAATTACTTCTGCATTAGCCATTCCTACTCCTGGTATGCCATTACAACCTTTATTACCTAATGGTCAATTAGCACGAAAAAGACCCATTAGTGACCAACTCGGCAGTGCAGCAAAAAAGCGAAAAGACGGGCTAAGAGTAACAAGTGAAGACAAACAAAAACTCGCGCTATTAGGCCAAAACAATGCAAAATAATTCTCTTCTAGCTTGGTGGATTCGCAACCCTATTGCGGCCAACTTGGCCATGTTGATATTAGTGGTAGCGGGCAGTATGTCTTACTTATTAACCATAGAAAAAGAGCCTTTTCCCACCGTACGTCTGCCAATAATGGATGTTCGTATGACCTGGCGAGGGGCTAGCCCAAGAGATGTAGAAGATCAGCTAATTGTTCGTTTTGAAGAATCCGTCAAAAATGTAGAAGGGATTAAATCTATTGTTTCTACCGCTTATGAAGGTCGTGCTCAAGTGGTAATTACAGGAGAAGAAAGAGTTGATAGACGAAAATTCTCAGATGATATTCGTGAAAAAATAAACTCAGTCAATGGTCTGCCTAATGACGCAGACAGACCCATAGTCACAGAACGCATTAAACGAGATCAAATGATCAGGATTGCCCTACACGGCAATATTGATGAATTAATGTTAAATAAACTGGCACAAGAAATTCGTCGAGAAGTAGCTGCGCTACCACTCATTACAAATGTCGATATCAGTGGTGACATCAGTGAAGAAATATCTATTCAAGTCACAGAACAAAAGTTACGCCAATATGGTTTATCTTTTAGCGAAATTGAATCAGCAGTACGCAATAACTCTATTAATAGCTCAGCTGGTAGTGTATTTGGAGAAACCGAAACTTTTAGATTAAATATACGTAACCGTGCTGAAAAACAAATAGATTTCGAAAAAATAATTTTACGCCATTCTGCGGATGGTGCAATTCTTAGATTAGGTGATGTAGCGACCGTTTATGATGGCCTTGCAGCCAGTAAAAGATATTCTTCATTCGACGGCCAAACAGCATTATTGATTGATGTGTATAACGGCGATTATATGAATATCCCTGTGATGTCTGCGAACGTAAACAATTATATCGAAAAGAAAATAAAACAACTTCCTGAAGGTGTCAGCCTAACTGTTTGGGAAGACTGGAATAATGCCTATCAGAGTCGTTTAGATACCATATTTAACAGCGCTATCAGCGGTCTTATTTTAGTTTTTAGTTTATTATTATTGTTCCTGCAACCTCGGATTGCTTTATGGGTTTCTGTCGGAATAGGCACAGCTTTCGCAGCTGCATTTTGGTTATTGCCTAGCTTTTCTGTGTCACTCAATATGTTATCTTTATTCGCCTTTATGATGGTGATAGGGATAGTGGTAGACGACGCCATTGTGATTGGCGAAAGTATTCATAAACAACATGAACTTGGACATCATGGCGAAAAAGCAGCTTTGTTAGGAGTACAAGCGGTTGCCAAACCAGTGGTGTTTGGCGTATTAACCACCATTATTGTATTTATGCCTATGGCGTTTTTGCCTGGCAGTACAGCTGAATTTACACGCACTATTGCCATAGTGGTAATGTTAGCTTTGTGTTTTTCTTTATTCGAAGCTTTATTTATATTACCTTCACATTTACGCCATTTACCCGATGATGACCCAAACGAAAAACCTTCGAAGCTAGCAAAGTTTCAGAAAAAATTTGCTGATTTTTTAACTTGGGTTGGTAGCCAAGTGTATGGCCCCTTTATCGACTTCTTATTAAAGTGTCGATACTTAGTTGTTGCGGTATTTATTCTCGTATTTTGTTTGTCGGTTAAATTATTGAATGACAATTTTATTCTGCAATCTTTTGAACCAAAAATTGAAGCTGACACGATAAGGCTGAATATCACTCTGCCAGAAAACGTTTCTTTTGATCGTATGCAACAAGTATTAAGCCAAATGAATGCCGGTCAAGAGAAACTCACTAAATATGTGGCCGATCTTAGCACTGATGGTAATGGCCAATTTATCGCCCATCACTATAGCCGAATTTCAGGCAGTCGAATTTCAAGTTACTTAAAATTAGTCCCCTATGCTGAACGGATTATAGATACCGATACCGCCACTAACTTATTAACAGAATATATTGGTGAAATTCCTGATGCTGAAGAAATTGAGTTTAAAGCGACCCTAAACGAACGTGAGCCTAAAGTGGCGTTTATGATGCAGAGCAATAATCTTGACGCTATGACAATTGCGGTCAACGAACTTAAAAACCATTTAGCCGAGTATAATGATGTTTATTTAGTTAGGGATAGTTTGGCTCGTGGCAGTAAAGAGATCATGTTCAGTATGAAACCAGGGGCTGAAGCACTAGGAGTCACTTTAAAAGACATTAGCCAACAAGTTAAACAGGCTTTTTATGGGCAAGAAGTACAAAGACTGCCCAGAGAAGGAGGTGACTCAAGAGTAAAAGTACATTATTCCCGTTCAGAACGAGAAGATATTGATTCTTTGTATGCACTTAAAATTAGAACTCGAAATAAAAATGAAATTCCTTTGGTAAACCTAGTTAATATTGAATTAAAACCAGGCATTAGCCGAATTCAACGACGCGATGGGATGAAAGTTGCTTGGGTGTATGCCGATTATGCCGGCAATAATTTAAGCGCTTTAAAAGAGAAAATAAAGGTCGATTACTTAGGAGAATGGGCGAAACGCAATCCAGAAGTTAATATGGACAGAAAAGGCCGTTCACGTAACCAAGATGACTTCATGGATAAAGTTTATCATTATGAAGGTTTAGCTCTATTTATTGCTTACGTATTAATGGCTGTGGCATTTAAATCATACAGTCAGCCCTTGTTGATCATGTCCGCCATACCTTTTGCCTATACAGGTTCAATTTTTGGACATCTAGCTCACGAGGTCTATTTTGGTGCTTTCTCGATGTTAGGCATTTTAGCTGCAGCAGGTGTAGTGGTGAACGACAACTTAGTCTTAGTGGATTGTTTAAACAACTTAAAGGCCCAAGGAAAAAGTTCGTTAAATGCGATGAGAGAAGCTTGTCGCTCTCGTTTTAGAGCCATAACATTAACTTCTCTAACCACCTTTGTCGGTCTTATTCCTATGTTATCTGGTGACACAGAACAAGCCAAGTTCTTAGTACCTATGGTGGTATCTCTCGCATACGGCATTATATTCGCAACTCTCACAACATTAATATTGACCCCATGTTTGTATTTAGTTGGGGTCGATATAGAAATAGCAAAAAACAAGCTATTACATGTGTGGAAACATTTGGATAAACCAACTAATACTACGCCAGAAGTTTAGCGATCAGATAAAGTTAGTACCACCTAAATGATCTAGCTATTAGTTAAAAGAAGTGACAGCCTCGAATTGTTTCTAGTTAACCTGAATTCGGGTTAAGAAGTGTCGTACAAACACGGGCTTGTTCGATAATATCTGCAAGCGATTGCTGTATATCAATATCTACAACATCTACCTCTCCTTCAGGCCATTGCATGGAATCAAATTGACTTTGCAACATTGACTCAGGCATAAAATGTCCAGTTCGTGCCTGCATGCGTTGACTTATCAAGGCAATGCTTCCAGTTAAATGGACAAAGATAGTGTTAAAGCCACATTCACGAAACAACTGTCTGTGCTCTCGTTTTAAACCAGAATAAGCCATTACTGAATTTTTTAACGGCTGTTGTCTTAAGTGAACAATGATTCTGTTTAGCCAAGGTAATCTTATTTCATCGGTCAGAGGTATTCCCTTAGCCATCATATTCTTAGCTTGCTCAGAGTGATAATCGTCAGCTTCGACAAATTGATAAGCTAAATCATTAGCAAGTTGACTGGCCACCGAAGATTTACCACAGCCACTCACCCCCATCACTATAATCAACTTGGGCATAGTGTTATTTGTCATGTGAATTAGCCCCTATAAAAGGTAACTTCACCACTACCTGATAAGTATTACCCGCGGTGAATTCAGTTATACAATTTGATTCTAACAATTGCTCGTCTAGCCATACTTCTTGCTGAAGACAGTTTTTATCACGTAAATAGCAAATTTTAAAAGTTGCCCCTCTGAATTGCCTAATTATTTTTGCTTGAGGCCAATCACTTGGTAATTGTGGCTTAATCAACAAGCCTTGTTTACAACCCGAGACACCAAATACCTGTTCAATCAAACAACGGTAAAACCAAGCAACAGTGCCAGTATTAAACAATTGGCTAGACTTACCCGCTTCATTTGGAAACTGATAATAAGCACCTCGATAATAGTTAGGAATAAAAAGAGGTAATTGACCTTTGGTTAAAATGTCTTTATCAGTAGATAACATTTTTTTCAATTGCTCAAATCCTAAATCGCTCTCACCTAAAGTGAATAGGCTATAGGCATAAAAAGCACTGGCATGATTATACACAGAGCCATTTTCAGCTGTGCCCGGAAATTTTTGCGTCACACGGCCTATGTCTTCTACCATATTGGTAAAACAAGGAGCTAACATCATACAACCGTAAGGTGTATCCAAATTTTGTTTAATCGCATTTAACATCAAAGGTATTTGCGGCCCCGAGGCTGCACCACTTAAAAATGCCCAACTCTGAGGATTAAGAAAAATTTTTCCTTCATTATCACCAGCAATGCCAAATACTCGACCATCATCAGTAATACCTCGAGCAAAACGATCTTCCACCCAGCAATGTTGATTAACCTGCTGATTAATTTCAGCAATTTTTTGCATGAGTGTTCGATTGCTTGCTGTCAATTTTGCACTAACATTATTTTGTATATCTACCCACACAGACATAGCATACGCAGATGCCAAGCTTAACCAAGCTGATACCCCTTTACCTTTAAACCCCACCATATTCATAGGGTCACACCAATCACCTTGGTTAATATAACTTAACCCCCTATGATCTCGACTTTTATCCAGCCAAAACATGGCTCGCTTAATATGTTCAGAGACACATGATGTTTGTTCGGTATCAGCAAAAGCCACTTGTTGATCTAATAAGCCATAATCACCTGTTTCATCTAGGTAAGCTTTTAAACAAATAGGTAACCAAACACAGTGATCAGTGTGAGGCACTTGGTTGATATATTTAAGTTCGGCGCCTGCTGTAATTAAAATTCCATCAGGCATTTCACCACTGCTATTTTGTTGACTCAAAGCCAAGATAAAAGCAGCGCGACTCACCTTTGGCAAAATGTAAGCCATGCCCATATTATCTTGCAGATAATTACGAGTTTGAGGGTCGGTAGTCAGACGATTCACATCACCATGATAATAAAGCTGTCTGGCCATCCAATGGTTAACATATGCATTTAATTCTGTATCAGGCGTATCAATCTGTAATACCCCTTTCCCTCTGTGTAAATACTGTTTAAATTCCGTTTCTAAAGCGTCAAACTCTTGCTGGCCATGGGTTAAAAATTGGCTTTTGTAAGCACTGATTTGAGCAAAATCTTTAGCTGGCCCAAATAATAAATGAATGCTTTTACGCTCTTTAGGTTTTAACCGAGCTTTAAATTGCATGACTGCAGTGGGCGTACAATAATTTGCCACACTATTATTTAAACTTGTTTGTTGTATCGCGGAAGGCTGATGGAGTCCCCCCTCCCCTTCAAATATGTGCTGACTAGTTTCCCAGGAGTCAGCAGGTACATCGGCGGCTAAAAATGTCAGCTCATGCAAACTTTTATTTTTATAATAATCATCGACCTTTTGATAGGGCTCAATACTACGGCACACCACAGCATTTAAAGCAGGTTCAAACTTACCGGACTGATTCATCCAAGAACGATAACCAATAGGGAAATAAGGATAAATACTTAAATCTCTGCCTTGCCCAGACAAATCTTCAACGGTTACCTGCCAACACTCTAGGGCTGCTTCTGTTGGTAAACGCAAACATAAAGTTAAACGAATTTTATTATATTCAGATAACCAAGTAATTTGATGAGGCTCAGCAATAAATTCAAACCTGTCTAGTTTTACTCTAACGGGTTCATAGGGCGCAGAAAAAAAACTACCATCAGCATTATCTTTTACATAAACAAAACGCCCTGGATGATTAGCGTAGTAAGGCTGCTCTGGCTGCATAAATGTTTTTGCTTCAAATGCAGGACCCGAAACATACTTTCCCGCGTCAGGTTGCATAAATTGAGCAAGGGCATAACCACGACAGTTAGCCTGAATTAGCATGTTTTTATTCCACAAGAATCCACTAGCATTTGGCAGTATAGTCGGGCTTTTTAACACATACCGTGCGCCATCATCATGACGTTCTATCGAGCAAAAATTTCCTTTTAACATGTTATGCTTGTTCCTCTTGGCCATATTTCAAATCAGCATGTAAGCTTTTCATTTGGTCCTCATCCAACTGATAAAAACGCACCACAAATACGGCTAATATTGCAAAAGCACCTGGTATCAATGTCATCAATAAAACAATACCTTGTTCAGAGCCGGCATTTTGACTCTGATTCGCCACATAACCCAAAGCACCTAACATCCAACCAATCATTGCACCAGCTAATGCTCCTCCTAACTTTTGCGCAAAAGCAGCGGCAGAAAATATCATAGCGGTGGCTCGTCGACCGGTTTTCCAATGTGAATAATCTGCAGTATCAGCGTACATTGAAAACACTAAGGGAGACTTAGGACCAAGACATAAGCCAATGGCCGCTTGTAAGCTATACATCAACCAAATTTCATCTTTAGGTACAAAATAAAACACCACAGATAAACCAGCCACGGCAGCCATTAACACCATCAATAATTTTTTCTTATCTAAAAACTTGGTCAACAGAGGAGTACTGGCGGCACCAATAGCGAGAGAAATCATATAGATCCCTAAAAAAGTACCAATTAAATCTTCGCGATCCACATAATATTTAAAGTAAAACGTACCAACACTGCCCCGTAATGAGATTGTCATCATTATGACTAAGGCTAAAGTAAAAAGAACCAACCAAGGTTTATTTGAAAGTAAGTCTTTTATATCTTGGATAACTGGTGTTTTTTGACCAGCAGGTGGACTAATACGTTCTTTAGTGGCCAAAAAAGTCACTACAAATAATATCAAAGCGACAAAACCGTACAAGCTCATAGTTAACTGCCAGCCAAGAGCTTCATTGCCTTGACCTAACCAAGCCACTAATTTGGGAGTCATGTAAGCGACTAAGGTTCCCCCTGAAAATGCACCTATAAACCTAAAACTAGTTAAGGTTGTACGTTGCTGACTATCGGCAGTGACCACCCCTAGAAGTGCTCCATAAGGTACATTAATAAAAGTGTAAGCCAACATCATAAATATATAAGTACAATAGGCCCAAATCAGCTTACCGCCATCATCTAAATCAGGCACAGTAAAAGTCAGAATACCTGCTGCCGCGATGGGAATAATCCCCCACAGCAAATAAGGTCTAAATTTACCTAAACGAGTGTTAGTTCTATCAGCTAGGGCGCCCATGATAGGGTCTGAAAATGCATCAATTAGCCTAGTAACTAGCATCATAGTGCCTACGGCCACAGGCGACAAACCAAAAACATCGGTATAAAAAATAAATAAGAACACATCAAAAACACGCCAATAAAAATTAGATGCCACATCCCCCATGGCATAACTGACTTTTTCACCTAAGGATAGTTTTTGGTTACTTGGAACATCCGCCATTTAAGGCTCCTTGCGATGTCTTACAAATTAAGGTTACCAATTATAAACATTAATTTAACATTATTGAAAACGATTTCATTATTAATTTTCGGAATGCCAATTATTACTAGATTTGAGACTTATATTAATTCAGTAATTTACGATATTGATTATCAATAATGGCTCTTTCACCATTACTATCGATCTGCGCTAAGGCTTGGTCAAATTTATCAATCCATAATTGTGAGTCTTTTCCTTGCTTGCTGATTACAAAATGTAAAGGCACCAGAGCAAGTTGTTGAGCAAACACTTTTATCATTTGCTCTTCATCTTGAACGGCTGATAATTTTGAAATATCGATATAGCTATTGATTAATCCCGCATCACTCCAGCCTTTCAGCACATGTTTAATGCATCCAGTTCCATCTTTAACGCGGTTTATTGTCATTGCATATTTATTTACAATATCTTTTTCAAGTGAACTTAAAGCATAGTCATATGGAAAACATAAACGTTTTGTTGTTAATGACTCAAGGGTAGAAAACTCAGAATTTTGCGCCACATACATATAAACAGGTACATGATTAATAGGTTTAGAAAACAATAAGGTCTCGGCTCTTTGCGGGGAGTAAACAAAGGGAAAACTGCCAAAAATTTGTCCTTCATTGGTCCATTTAAGTGCTCTATCCCAAGGTAAATATATAATTTCAGCTTGTACTGATAACTTTTCTAAAACACGCTGAACTATGCTGACTGACCATCCACCATTAGGTAACTTATCATCAATAAATGGAGAGTAATGGTCTCCAGTAGCGATTTTTATAGAAGGATGTTCAGCCCTATGGTGAGCTTCAGCTATAAAAAGAGCTTCAGCCAAACTAACACTTGGTAATAAGACAATAACCCAAATAGTCCAATATAGGTGTCTGATTAACCCGTAAATAGAGCGAATAGAAGTGCTCAAACGTAATTCCATTAAGCATTCTTCTATGATGTGAATTTTATCCATTTTCTACCATACACAACGGCTGTTTCCGATAATTATTTCCCTGATACATTTGCTCGATAACTTGTATTCAAAACTACAACATAATGGAAAATCATAGTATTACAAAAATTTGTGTTAGCGATATTTGTAATATCAAAATTCTTACCAGTCGGTCAGCGCAGCCATTGAAAAATCCTGTCCAGAATACTCTAAAATAACATGTTGTGGTTCTATTCTGATGATCTGCACTTTGTCCGCGATGACATCACCTTCAAACATTTTTGTACCATTTACTCTGACCCACCTTTGTGATGGCTCTGAGGCGTACATATGGGCTGAAAATGACATACTTGGTAAGGTTGTCATCACCCATGCAGGCAGTTGATCAATTCTAAGTACATCTGTTTTAACTGAGCGCTGAGTATTTCCTCTATCTGGCTCATCTGCCACTTGAGCAATCGCTTTGTTAAACTTATCTATCAATTCAGCCGAAATATTCGGTCTACTTTCGGCTACAGCTGGAGCACTTTCTACAACCTTTTCCTGTTCAACAGCGATTACTGTAGCTGGTTCAACGTGCTCTTTAGGTTTAGGTTCTGCAGCTTGTATTGAATTATGTGAGGTAACTGTTTTGTCATCTAGCTGATTTTCTGCTGACTTTATTTCATCTTTTATTCCCTCAGCTCCCACATCAGCGGTCTTAAGTGGGATATTTTGACCGACCCTAATCACAGGCTCAGAGGTAAAAGGAAAAACAGTGAAGACACTTTGATAATTAAATGCAGTTAATCCTAAGCCAAATCCACCTATAGCAATAATACCAAGCTGCACATATCGCTTAACATAGTACTGCCACGCAGAAGGGAGATCTTGTACTGAAGGTAAAAACAAACTGCGATGGTATTGATCTGACAAGCCATCATCAATTCGACTGTTTATCACTGTGTCGCTTTCTAACATTCTACGGGTGGCAGACTTTTTAATTTTCAGGGGCTGATCAGTATCAATTTCAACAGTCTGGTGGTGATCCACTTCTACTTGTTGGATCCCCATTTCAATCAGACCTTGAATCATTTCTTGGCTAGTCACTAGTCCTGATTTTTTAATTTTAATCGGTCCATTTTGCTGAACAACACGTATTATTACCATGCCTGGTTTTAACGCTTGAGTTGTCAGTATATTGTCTTGTTGCTGCTTATGCATTTAACCACCCCGCACTATAACCTAATACTGCAGAGGCGATAAACACGGCCAATAATGTATAAGTCCACACTCGACCTTGTCGCTGTTTAACCACATCAGCGCCCAAAATCTGTTCAGCCGCAGCGATAAATAAATGTTCAGACACCACAGGTAACTGCTTGGTAAACGTTAGGGTTAAAGCCCTATCACAGAGCAAATTAATGACTCTAGGGATCCCCCCGCTAATAGAAAAAGCAGTCTTAATCGTAGCTTTAGAAAACACACTAATATCACCATTTGCTACCCCTAACCTATGACCAATGTAAGCGCTTACCTCTTCTTTAGACAATGGTAATAAGTGATATCGGGCTGTAATTCTTTGAGCTAATTGACGTAATTCATTACGTTTTAATAACTGCTGTAATTCAGGCTGACCAATTAACACCACTTTAAGTAACTTTTCGCGATTGGTTTCTAAATTAGTTAACAATCTTAATTGCTCTAATACCTCAGGCAACAGGTGTTGAGCTTCATCCACTATTAATACAGTATTGATTCCATGTTCATGGTTATTAGCAAGTTTTGCCAAAATTTGATCTGTGAAATATTTTAAGCTGGCATGTTTTTCTTTATATTCAATACCCAATTCATTACAAATGGTTCCCAACAATTCTAGTGAAGATAAAGTAGGATTCAGTATCATAGCCACTTGGGTATTTTCAGGCAATTGTTGCATGAGTTTTCGAGAAACTGTGGTTTTGCCGGTTCCCACTTCCCCAGTCAACATGACAAAACCACCACTTTCCCGTAAACCAAATATGAGATGTGCCAAAGCTTCTTTATGTCTTGGACTCATATATAAATAGTCGGGATTGGGGGCAATAGAAAACGGATTATCATTTAATCCAAAATAGCTAAGATACATAAGTTGAATTAACACGTCCTGTTAGTATAAAAACGTTGGCAAAAGTGCAGTGGGGAAACCCGCCATTAAACTAACCACTAAACCTTTGGTTGTCAAAGACCTGTTGTAAATTTTCCATGGGAAAGCCTTCTGCAAAACTTAGGGATAAGGCATAATAGGACTTCGTTTCTACAGGATTTACTATGCAGCAATATTTAGTCGGTGGCGCAGTTCGCGACAAATTACTTGGCCGTCCTATCAAAGACCGAGACTGGATAGTGGTTGGTAGCACACCAGCACAAATGTTAGATCTAGGCTTTCAGCCTGTTGGTGCTGATTTTCCGGTTTTTCTTCATCCTAAAACAAAAGAAGAATACGCCTTGGCGCGAACCGAGCGTAAAATAGGAGCAGGCTATACAGGTTTTAGTTGTGACGCATCCCAAGAAGTGACCCTAGAAGAAGACTTACTTAGGCGTGACTTAACAATAAATGCCATGGCGATGGATGATAACGGTAATATTATCGATCCTTATAATGGACAAACTGACTTAGCCAATAAACAATTACGCCATGTCTCAGCCGCCTTTAGTGAAGATCCTCTGCGAGTTTTACGTGTCGCTAGATTTGCTGCCCGTTATCATGATTTAGGTTTTAATATAGCAACTGAAACCCTCAGTCTCATGCAACAAATGGTTGAAAGTGGGGAGTTAAACCATTTAACCGCAGAAAGAGTGTGGCAAGAAACAGCCCGAGCTCTTTTAGAAGATCATCCTGAAGTATACTTTGAAAACCTACGACGCTGTGGCGCGTTGAATGTCTGGTTTTCTGAACTTGATATACTTTGGGGAATACCTAACCCAGCAAAGTGGCACCCAGAAGTCGATACAGGTATACATATCATGATGGTGCTACAACAAGTAGCTAAGTTATCCGATAAGCTCCCTGTGCGTTATGCTGCTCTGGTACATGACCTAGGTAAAGGGCTAACCCCCATAGATAACTGGCCGTCGCACCATGGCCACGAAAAATTAGGCTTAAGTGCAATAAGAGAATTAAGTGCTCGCCTCAAAGCGCCTAATGATTGCCGAGAATTAGGCTTATTAGTCAGTGAATACCATAGCCATGTACACCGTGCCTTTGATTTAAAGCCAAGCACTATTTTAGGCATGTTAAACCGCTGTGATGTATGGCGAAAACCAGAACGTTTTGCCGATTTATTACTGGCCTGCAAAGCGGATGCCCGAGGTAGAACCTCTTTTGAAAATATCCCATATGAACAAGCCGATTATATATGGCAGGCTTATCAAGCTGCCGTTAAAGTCGATATAAAGCTTATTTTAGATAAAGGCTTTAGCGGCGCACAAATTAAAAAACAACTCGATCAGCAACGGATAAACGTCATTGCTGAAATGAAAAAAACTATCACTTAGTAAATAATTAACTACAGGACACTCTATGTTAACTTCGCTGCAACTTTCAACAATGTTAAACCTACAAGATGGTATGAACAAAAAGGTCAACCCTGAGTGGCTAAATGCAGGTTACGCTTATTTGCGCGCAGCCATGATTGAATCGGTTGAAGGGATTGAACATCACGGTTGGAAATGGTGGAAAGCACAGCAAAAGGACTTACCTCAATTACAAATGGAATTGGTTGATATATGGCACTTTGCCTTATCCGAGATCATCATTGGTTTTAAGGGAGATGTACAAGAATCGGCTAAAACCATAGCCCAAGAGTTAGCATCTGGCCGTAATCAAGTGACATTTGATGGTAAAGATTATCATTTCAGCCAATTAGGTATTCTCGACAACTTACAATTAATGGCCGGCTTGTGTGCGGCAAAACGTTTTGATGTACCTTTGTTTATCCAAATAGTTGAACAAGCTGAAATGAATTCTGACGAACTATACCGTCAGTACGTTGGCAAAAACATCTTGAATTTCTTCCGTCAGGATCACGGATATAAAGATGGTAGTTACATCAAAGTATGGAACGGTCGTGAAGATAATGAACACTTAGTTGATGTCTTAAATAGTTTAGACATCAACCTAACAAATTACAGTGACCAAGTTTATGCTGGACTAAAACAAGCTTATCCAAGCTAAGTTTTTAGCAATATTGCCGACAATAACTGGTAATTCGCGACTGACTCACTAGTCGCGATAAAATCCAATAAACTTCAGGCGGTAGCTAACATAATCAGTTAATTTACCTTTTTCTGCCAATTCAGCTTATTATTTTCTGTTCAAATACGATAACCTCTAGAGAGATCAGGGGGAAAATATCACGTAATGAATTCGCAACTCGCTAAAAAGACTAAAGTACTGATAGTTGATGACCAAGCTTTAGCTAAGGGATATATGAAATATTCCTTAGAGGAGTTAGGGTTTAGCGACATTACTTACGTAGATAAAATAAACTTGGCGTTAACAGCGATCAGGAACAAACGTTATGACCTAATCATTTGTTCATATAACCTGAAACGAGAACAAGACGGTTATTATTTTTACGACGAAATTAAGACCAATGGTGAATTACCTCTAAGTACTGCTTTTGTGTTTATTAGTGCCGATACCAACTCTGATTTAGTACAAAGTATCATTGAATTGCAACCAGATGACTTTCTCGCTAAACCTTTTACAGTAAAAGACTTAGATCGAAGATTAGGCCGAGTATTAGCACGAAAAGCAGCACTACATGACATATATTTAGCTATCGAAGTTAATCAATATGAAAAGGCCCTATCACAAGTTGAACTTTTTTTAGCAACGCCTAAAAATGCAGAGTTTTTTCCCATAGCATTAAAAATTAAAGGCGAAATGTTGACAGCCTCAGGTCAATTTCAACAAGCCAAAGAGTTTTATTTAGCCGTATTAAAAGTACAAACGTTTACTTGGGCACAACTAGGGCTAGTCAATAGCTATCTTAGATTGGACGAAGACGAATCAGCAGAAAAGTTAGTCTTACGTTTAGCCTTTAAGCCCACCTCGCAGCTTGCTGCCTACGATTTATTAACCGCCTTACAAATAAAACAAAATGACTTTGACACCGCATTAGAATGTGTATTGATGGCCACTGAAATTTCCCCTAGAAGTATTCGCCGTCATAAAACTGCTATGGATTTATCTCGCATCACTCATGACTACGAAACTCAATTCGATGCAGCTAAGAAAATAGTGCGATTTGCCAAAAACTCGATCCATGACAAACCTGAAAACTATCTAAATGTAGCTCGCTCAGGCATAGACTATGCGATGACCACAGATGCAGACGATACAGATCGTTTAATCAGACAAGCAAAAGAATATGTTAGACAACTGAAACAAGCTTTCCCAAAAGCGGAAATGGACGAACAATTACAAGTCATTAATGCTCGGATCTATTATTTAAATGATGAAAAAGACAACGCTTTATCCTTGTTAGAACAGTTAAACGAAGACAATTGGGATAATGACAGTGTTGACTCATTGTTAGATAAAGCCAAGATATTTCATGATTTAGGACTACATGAGCGTTCGCAAAGCGTATTAGAACAAATTGAAAATAGATGTAAATCTGGGACTGAACAAGGTGAAATATTTTTGCACTATATTCACCAAGAGAAAGAAGAAAAAAGTAATATCAAACAGAGCTCCAAAGAACTCAACAATAACGCAGTAAACTATTACCAAAAAGGTGATTTAGACAACGCGCTAGAAACCTTTACCCAAGCCTTTACTTTAATGCCAAAAAGTACTTCAATATCCCTCAACTTATTACAAGTGATTGCATTAAAAGCCAGTAAATTAGGCTTAAACAGCACGTCTTCCATGTTACTAAGAAAGTGTATAAAAAACATTGAAAACAATAAGTTAACTGAAGAACAACAAGAAAGGTATCACAAAATACGTTTAACTTTAGACGAAGCTCGCTAATACACTTTAAAAGAGGCAACCGCTTGACTAAAAGCAACAATCCTAAAAAACTCATTCCTGCCAATGTGCGAGTAATGATAGCGTTAGTGAGTAGCCCAACGTTAATGGTCATAGGCATGTTATTTTATACTCTGTTCACTGACGGCTGGCAAAGTGTATCTATTCCTATGCTTATTTTCTCAGCCATTGGCGCGCTCTGTTATTACATGGTGATAACTGGCAAACTGCCTAAACGAGGTTAATTTTTACAATTTTTCTCTACTCGTCAACTATCTATCAGTTACACTATCCCCATAATTTATATACACATTCATTTAAAAGGTTAAATCAAATTCAATGGAATATTTTACGTGGAATGTTGATCCAGTATTAATCTCACTTTTAGGCTTAAAAATTCACTGGTACGGTGCTTTATTTGCTACTGCGATATTATCTGGTTTGCAAGTAATGAAATGGATATTTAAACAAGAAAAAGCCAACCTGGAATTATTGGATTCTTTATTAGTATATTGTGTCATAGGGATAATTTTAGGCGCTAGATTAGGCCATTGTATTTTTTATGACCCAGCATATTATTTTAGCAACCCACTTAAGATTATTGCTATTTGGGAGGGCGGTTTAGCTAGTCATGGCGGCGGATTAGGAGTCATTCTAGCGGTTTACTTATTTCAGAGAAAATACAAAATTAGCTACTTATGGTTATTAGACCGTTTAGCCATAGCCACAGCCTTGTTTGGTTTTTTTGTACGCTCAGCTAATTTTATGAACTCAGAAATTATTGGTATCCAAACAAATGTTAAATGGGCTGTTATATTCGAAAGAATCGATTCGTTGCCTAGACATCCAGCTCAACTATACGAAGCCTTATCCTATCTCACTATTTTTGCGGTACTTATCGGCCTATATCGACTGACTAACATCAAACAGTATTCTGGGGCATTACTGGGTAGTTTTTTAAGTTTAGTATTCACTGCTAGATTCTTAATTGAATTTGTTAAAGTTAAACAAGCGGCTTATAACAGTGATGTTTGGCTCAATACAGGGCAAGCTTTAAGTATTCCATTCTTTTTAATGGGGCTTTATCTAATTTTTGCATCTTTGTACAAAAAGAAACATAGCGCTTAGAAAAATAAAAATTAAACCTGTGTTAGCTAATATCCATTAGTGATGTCTGCCAAGCTAAGCTGGAATGACAACAAAATGGTATTAGCTAATTTGTGCTGCAGAAATTTTTTGTACCAACCACCAACTAGCCTCTGCTTCCTCTGAAAAGAATCGATAATCACAGCCAGCTTTTTCATAGATATCACTAAGGTGTCGTTTAGCAAATGCCGGAGAGTTTGAATGGTCAACTATAATAGCTGTGGCAACACGTCCTGTTTTTCGTTCTTTTTTAATTGACTGCACAAGATGTTCTGCTGCGTCAGGCACATAAATAGGATCGCCATGCAACACCACCAAAACAGCCCAAGGTTCTCCTGATAAACAGTTAATCAATGGGTTAAAGGTATTCCCAGCTTCTTTTACCGCTTCTAAATTCCAAGGGCCTGAACCTTCAACATATAAAATTCTATCTTTTATATGTAGCTCTACACTTCCATGCCCAATAAATAGTCCCATAAAAAATTAAATATCCCATTAAAAAATTAAACTGAATTAAGAAGTACAGGGTGACAAAGTAATAAACCCAACCAATAAATAATTCAAGAAGATTTATTTGATTATTTATTAATACTAAATTGAGCTTGATACCGACTCGGCGCTACACCTACATATTTATTAAAATTAAACCTGAAAGTAATACCGTTATCATAACCAATTTTTTGCGCTAATTGCTCTACAGTTAAATTTTCAGTCTCTAACAATTGTTTAGCTAGGTTTACTCTTTGCTGATTTAACCAGGCCTTAGGACTGATGCCTAAAGCCTTTTTAAAATGTCTGTCAAAACTGCGCCTAGACATATTTGCCTGAGAGGCTAAGGTATCAACAGTAAGTGGTTTATTAATATTTTCTATAGCCCAATCTAGAGTTTCACTGAATGCGCCGTTTTGTTTAACTAAAGGGGTTTCAATATATTGTGACTGACCGCCACTTCGGTGAGGAGAGATAACCAGTCTTCGAGCCACTTGATTCGCAATTTTATGACCAAAATCTTGACGTACAATTTCAATGCCTAAATCTAAGCCGGCGGCACTGCCCGCAGAACAACTAATATTACTATCTTGGGTATACAGTACATCATCCACAAATTCGACTTTAGGGAATCTTAATTTAAATATTTCAGCATAACGCCAATGAGTTGTCGCTCGCTTATTCTGCAACAACCCTAACTGGGCCAATAAAAATGACCCGGAACAAAAACTAATAATACGTTTTCCGGATTCTGCAAAATGACTGATTTTTTCTGCCATATCTAATCGAACATGATTATTATTAATATCCCAACTGGGAATAATTAGCATATCGTATTGCTGCAGATCATCGGTACATTTAGCGTAAAGAGAAACTCCACCTGTTGCTTTTATTGGTTGTGAGTCAAAAGATATCACTTCAGTCTGATACCAATCAGTATATTCGGGGCGAGGTAAAGCAAAAATTTCAATCGCACAGGATAATTCAAAAATGGCGATATTGTTATAAGCTAAAATTGCAACGTTATACACTCGAACCAGCCTCCGCAAAACTATTAATTATTCACCAAGTTAGCGCTGAACACCAGCAGTAAATTTTGAATTAAAATAAACCAGTCTTAACACTAATCTGTCAATTGTATTAAGTTCATCGTCGTGTAAACTCATAGATGTAAACGCTTATAAGAGTTATTAAAATAAAATAAAAATTTGGCACTTAACTTGAAGGAGTACGGATTTATGGCAAAGCAACCATCTCGCTATATCAGTAATTTAACGCGCGACACTTACGCACTTATTTTAGCTGGCGGCAGAGGGTCACGACTCTATGAATTAACAAATTGGCGAGCAAAACCAGCATTATATTTTGGTGGTAAGTTTCGCATTATCGATTTCCCACTTTCCAACTGTATCAACTCAGGTATTCGAAATGTAGGGGTTGTCACTCAATACAAATCCCATTCGTTAATACGTCACCTCGTTAGAGGCTGGGGACATTTCAAAAAAGAACTAGGAGAATCAGTAGAAATATTACCCGCATCACAAAGATTTTCTGATAATTGGTATGAAGGAACTGCCGACGCAGTATTTCAAAATATCGATATCATCCGTGATGAGTTACCAAAGTTTGTAATGGTTTTGTCAGGTGATCATATTTATCGTATGGACTACGGTAACCTGATTGCTAAGCACGCAGAATCAGGTGCTAAAATGACAGTTTGCTGTATTCCCGTTCCATTAGAAGAAGCCGCTGGCCAGTTTGGTGTGATGTCTGTAGATGAAAACTATAAAATTATTGGCTTTGAAGAAAAGCCTGAACATCCAACACCTTTACCCAATGATCCAGAAAAATGTTTAGCCTCTATGGGCAATTATGTTTTCGATACCGAGTTTTTGTTTGAACAGCTCAAACGTGATGCAGAAAAGTCTGGTTCAGAAAGAGATTTTGGTAAAGATATTATTCCTTCAATTATTGCAGATGGTTCGGTCTACGCTTTTCAATTCGGTAGCGATGATGACGAAACCTATTGGCGTGATGTAGGTACTCTTGATTCGTTTTGGCAAGCCAATATGGAATTAGTCGCACCTGTACCAGCACTTAATTTGTATGACAAAAAATGGCCAATCTGGACATACCAAGAGCAACTACCACCAGCTAAATTTGTTTGGGAAGAAGATAACCGACGAGGAACAGCTATCAATTCAGTAGTATCTGGCGGCTGTATTATCTCAGGAGCGACACTCAGACGCAGTATCTGTTTTTCTAACGCCAGAGTGCATTCTTACAGTGAAATTGAAGACTCAGTATTACTGCCTGATGTTGAAATAGAAAGAAACTGTAGAATACGTAAAGCCATTATCGACCGAGGTTGTATAGTTCCTGAAGGAACAGTTATCGGCCATAGTAAAGAAGATGACTTAGCTCGAGGTTTTAGAGTCACAGACAAAGGTGTTGTTCTCGTAACGAGAGAAATGTTAGGACTGAAAGTAGGTTATTAATACACTACTTTGTAGCAAATAAAGACCGCTTAACTAGCGGTTTTTTTATATGTAAAATTCAGGTTTAATAGCACTCTAGCTAAATTAACCTGAGTTCTGGATAAGAAGTATCGTCCAATCTTAATTTATCATTACAATTCAATAACTTAATAATATCCATCCAATTCACCTCACATGGTTGCTTACTCGGTGACGAAATTTTTCGTGGATAGCAAGGCGGATTGTCGTACGTAATAACGTGTTATTGCTAGACTCTCCTCCAACGCGGCTAGGCAGCCCAACGCCGCAAGGCACAAAAAGAGCGTTATCGAGAGGTTCGGCTTATCCAGTATTCAGGTTAAATTAGTAGTCACTCAGAATTATTTAGCTAGATTGGTATAAGTATAACAACAACTTTTCACAGACTAGACATCAGACCAGTTAGGAGGTATAAATACATAAAGTCTCAACTCAGGATAGCAAATGCATATCGATCAACTTTTACACTCAATTGATACTCAAATGAATGACAACCAGCTGACAGCTAAACTATCAGTATCTGAGTCTTGGTCTCAAGGTCGTACCCTATTCGGCGGCTTATCCGCGGCATTAACCTATCATGCGATGAAACATGCAATAACAAAAGAGCAGTTACTTAGAAGCCTAAATACTAATTTTATTGGTCCAATCAAGCTGGGTGAAGAATTTGAAATCACAATTGAAGTATTACGGCGTGGCAAAAACGTTACTCAAATATTAGGCAGAATAAACCAAGACGGCAAAGCAGTATTATCATCTTTAGCCTGTTTTGGGACAGCAAGACGATCTAAAATAGAGATAAAAAATAATTTACAGCATTGTATGCCGCCGCCAAAAAAAGCTAACTTTTTACCTCAAATACCTAAAGTAACGCCTAAATATTTGGCTCAATTTCAGTTAGCAAAAACTAAAGGCGGTTGGCCATTTACTGGGAATAAAGAAGCCAGCGTGCAAGGTTGGATGCGCTTCGCCACGCCTCCTGAGGTCTTTAGCGATACACATTTAGTGGCTATTATTGATATATGGCCACCGACTATTTTACAAATGTTTAAGTTACCTAAAATGGCTAGCACTATGAGTTGGAATCTGGAATTTATTCATCCTCATTTGCCGATTGCTAATGACGACTGGTGTGCTTACCAAGCAACAACCAGACAAGCCTCTGATGGTTATGCCCATACCGAAGCGAATGTTTGGGACGCAAAAGGAGAGTTAATCGCTATAAGCAGACAAGTTGTTACTGTGTTTGGATAAAATTCGTTATAAAAAACCGTTATAGAGTGAGGATAAATAACGCGAGGGCCTGAGTTCCTCGCGCTAATAAGCAAAAACTAGAAAAGTGAAAAGGATGATGGGCTAAATAAAGCAAGGGCGCTCATTAATTGCAAGTTACTGAAATCCAGGGCATTGTCTACACTCTCTAATTCTAGACCCAAGCTTTCATACATGTCCGGAGTAATATCATCGTATTTAGAGTAATAGTCACCATACACATTATTCAGCGCCAAAATGTAACTTAACTGAATAATTTTTTGCTCTTTGGTTTCAGCAGGCCGCTCACTGACATGAATATGACTTATGATATCTGAAATATCCTGCGGTATTCCCCACTGTTTTAATAGTTCAGCTGATATGGCTGAATATGAAAAACCAAGATATTTTTTCTGCATAGCTAAAGGACGACATTTTTCATCCACTTCAGATCCTTTACGTGCCAGTTCTGGATTGAGTTGAACTAACACCAATTCCCCTAGATTATGTAACAAACCACAAACAAATAACTTCTCTGCCTCTTTAATACCGAGTTCTTCAGCAAAATATTTAGCTAATAAGGCGCAGTTAACACCCAACTCCCAAAACCTTTCCAAATCAACCACTGTGGTATCAATATCTTTAAAAGCCTGAGTAACACCATAGGCTAAAACTAAATCATAAACGGAACGAGTACCTATAACCTGAATAGCTTTTCTGACTGTTGTAATAGTACTAGGAAATTTATATAAGGCACTATTAGAAATTTTTAACACTTGAGACATGATCGCAGGATCATAATTAATGACATCAGCAATATCTTCCATCGAAGTTGCCTCATCATCGATTAACTGTTTTATTTTCATCACAGCTTCAGGAAGCACAAAAACATCATTAGCTATAACTGTATAATCTTCTACTTTCATTAATTAAATTCCCCATACTATTCCTTTAGACCTGAGTGTAATCGATGAATCAATTGAACGCATGGATAATTGTTAAAAAAAGGAATTATAATTACCTAATACTGGGAGATGTTGATCTTTGGTGTGTAAATTTACTCAACCTGAACACTTTTTAATCGCGGAGCTGGTTTGCTTCCGGCATCCTGCCCTACGCTAAAGCGAATAAAGAGTAAAAAGCGTATAGCAAGACCTACTTTCTTTAAAACATAAGAAGCAGAGTTTGTAAGGCATTTCTACTGCTTTATCACTCACTCAAGTAGAACAACTACATCACTCTCGTGCTTCATTGTATAAATACCGCACAATATGCTGCAAAAACATTCACCAAAGATCAACAGCCCCTAATTCAACACACCACAAAAACCATTCAAAGCCGAATACACTGGGACCTAAAGATAAACTAATCCAAGACTTCATTATCCTTAAACAACTGAGGACCAAGCTTACCGCAATGATGTTATACCCAACGACATTTATTAACAAATTGTAAATTAATTTGAAACATTTTGTGTTTTAGTGACAATAACTAGCAATACTTAGACACTCGAGTCCACATGAAATATAACTCTCGCACATTATCCCCTTTATTACTCATATCTTTTCTGAATTTTTTTAGTATCAATGTGGCAGCTCAAACTATCAATATTCAAGAGCAGTGGCCTATGTTTGGTGGGCCTAATGGCAATGGCCAAGTCACCACTCATAATCAACTAAAGAATGAATGGTCTGTACGCACTGGCAAAAATATTAAGTGGCAAGTTGAGCTTCCTGCAGGAGGGCAAAGTGGTATTACGGTTTGGCAAGACCAAGTATTTTTTACTATTAATCGGCCCCTTGACACACCCGCTCTAAATAAGCTCGAAGCACAACATCAAACAGCTAAATTGGCATACGAAACTGAATACACAGCCACAATCACTGATTTAAAACAGAAGAATGATAAAAAGCTAAATGAACTCAATTTGTTAGTAAATAAAACGGCGAATGAATGGAATAAGCTTATAAAAGAAAGACAAGTCCAAAAACTAGCCGAACTGAATTATAGGGCCAAGTTAAAAAATCCCCAGTGGTTAGCGCTGACTAAAAACAAAACGGACAAACTAAACTATATATTCAGTCAAAATAAAACACTAATGACTATGTATGAAAGCTTAACTCAAGCAGAAAATAGCTTGCAACAAAAGGGGATGGGTAGTGACATAATTTTGTACAGTCTCAATGCAATTACAGGCACAGTTCAGTGGCAGAGGACAGTCAAAGGAACAGTAGAGGCAATGTACAATTACACTTTTAGTGATGCAACCTCTCCTTCTCCAGCAACGGATGGTAAACATGTTTGGGTAGTCAATTCAGCTGGCGGTATGGCGGCATTTACTATGCAAGGAAAACCCATCTGGTCACGTACTTTCGAACCATCAAAAGATGCACCTTTTAATAAACAGTACGACACAATTTTATATCGCAAGATGATTTTTAACGTTGAACCTAAAGCACAAGATGACAATAGCCGCATTGATAACTGGAACTATTTACATGCCTTTGATGTAAAAACAGGTAAACGCTTATGGGTAAGTGAAGACGCACTAACTCATTATAGTACGCCGGTTTTCTCATACACAAAGGAAGGGATACCAGCCATTATGATCGGTCGTGGTGGGCCTCACGATGTGCCAGAAAAACCTGAAGGCTTGAGTCTAGTGGATCTTCGTCCTGCTACAGCAGGCAAGTCATTATGGCAATGGCAAGCACCTCATTCAACTAAACCTTTTGGTGGCACCGAGATACAAAATTGGAATACAAACACAGCTTTTTGGCAACAGGGTTTTGATTTTAAGACCTTCGAAATTTATCAACTAGACAGCTCTAGCGGTAAATTTAAAACTAAACAGAATTTACACGAACTCAGCCGTTACCAGTTTGATTTAAATTTACAAGATTATGTCTTACAACAAAATCCTAACTTACAAGGTCACTGGGATCGCCAACCCTACACCCAAGTTGTACTTAATAATAAACTTTATTATATGGTGAGGTACCAGCCCTATATTGCAATGCATGATCTAATAACAGGAGAAAATACCTTGTTAGAAATTCCAACAGAGGTAAAGCGAGAGAAAGGCAAAACTGAGCAATATGTATGGAAAACAATGCAGACCACAGATCAACTAAATTCACGGGGGCAACGTCATAATCCAGAACCTAGAGCACAGGGTGACGGTACGCAAAAGTCCTTTTTAGGATCCCCAATAGTCGTGAACAACAAGATATTTTTTACCAATGCCCACGGCTTAACTTATGTGATTGATGCCAACGTACCTTTTGATCCTAATGCGTTAATTGCGGTTAATGACATAGGCCAAGCTGGTGAAACCGTTTCGTTAAATGCGATGGCATACTCTAATGGCAAATTATTTCACCGTAGTTTGAAATCAATTGTTTGTATTGAGTAAGGCGAATATTGTTTAACTGAACAACGAATAACCGCGGCTCAGAAGAGCCGCCGTTATAATCTAACTTCCAAAAGCTAATTAGTTAAAAGTTTAATCTTCAGGCAAGGCGTCAAACTCAGCCCGTTTTGCATCCATAAATTCTTGCATAGCTTGTGGGTTCATCATCAACATTTGAACTTTACCCATAGCTTCCATATGTTGTGCATCTTGTTGTTGAAACATTTGCATGCCATGCATTTTACTCTGAGTCACTAAATCTTCAAAAGAAGAAGCAGTAAAAGCTAAGTCACAAGCACCACCTAATTGTTTACAAGTCATTGTTTTCATTTTTAATTTCTCTTATTTATATCACTGGTATAATTTAATGGTACCAAATATATGCAACAACCCCATAACTAAACAAATACTTGAACTGATCAACCAAAAAGTCACAGAGTTTTGGCTAATCGCAGGATGAGAACTAATAAATGGTAAAACAAACCCAGCGGTAGCTCTGATTAAATAAACTATACTAATCATCACTAAAGCTATTTTAAGTAACGGCAGTTTTCCGATAATTCCCGCAGCAGATAATGCATACACACCAAAAACACCCAATAAAACGGCAATCCCTGCAGTAATAATAACGGGCTGTATACGGCCTTGTTCAGCCATTTTCGCCATAACTTCCCCAGCACCAAAAAAACGATACCAATTAGGGCCACCGATAATAATACCAATATGGGCTAAAGCCGCGCAAAAACTAGTTATGGCGCCTAACGTTAAGGCTAAGTTATCTTTCATTATTGACTCTGTAATTCGGAGCCTTTTGGCCCCATAGCCCTACGATGAGCTAAACTACTTTTAACCAATAACCTAGCGGTTTCTTGGTATGCATGTACAAAGTCTGTGATACCAATACCTTCTAATGCCTTTTTCTCGGCCAAACTGGATATTTTTACTATAACTTGTGCAGCGGAGTCATATTGTAATATCGCTTGGCATACAATCTTTTTACTCAACAAACTGTTCACTGTCACTATCACACTCGCCGCTTGCTCAATCTTCAATGATTCAAGTACGGGTCGCTTATCTAAGTGGCCAAAATATGCTTGAAACCCGCGCTCTCTTGCTAATAGGACATGCTGCAAATTATCAGAAATAATCACAAATTGAATGCCTTTTTCAGCTAACTCTTTGGCTACAAGGCGTCCAGCTATGGCAAATCCACATATAACAGTATGTTGACTGACATTTATTGGTGATATTTTATCTGACTCAAAAAATTCTTCTGCAAAGTAAGAAGCTAACTTATAAATGTTATTAACCATAAAGGGGGTGACGATCATGGACAACACAGTAACTAGGATCAAAAAACTGCCTAACTCATTAGAGACAAGATTTTCACTTAAGGCCAAAGAAAATATAGCAAAAGAAAACTCGCCAACTTGACATAAGGCAATGGCTGTTTTTACTGAATCACTTTTATTTGATTTACGGCGAATGAGTCCATAAATAATCACCGCCTTTAAAAGCATGGTTAAAGCCAATACAGCTAAGACCCAAAAGAACTCTTGATAAAAATAAACGAAATCAATTTTAGTGCCGATAGAAAAAAAGAATGCTCCGAGTAGAACATCTTTATAAGACGCAATATCCGATTCAACTTTTACATGGAAATTGGTTTCCGCAATGATCATTCCGGCGATAAATGCCCCTAAAGAGTAGGTAAAACCCATTTCGTGAGCTAATAAAGAAGCGCCTATTACGATGCTTAATACTGACCCTAAAAATAGTTCTTCTAACTTAGCATTGGTTGAAAAATGCAATAACCACTCAATAATTTTTTTACCAAGGGTAAACATAAAGACAATCACCAGAGTCGCTGAAATCAGCGTACTCAGTAACACATCCCCCATAGATAATTGGTCATTCGCTAAAAAGCTAATCAATAAAAGTACGGGTATCACTGCCAAGTCTTGGAATATCAAAATAGCCACAGACTTTTCTCCATAAGGAGTAATTACATCTTTCGATTTTTTCAGGTAGCTTAAAACAATAGCAGTGGAGGACAAACTAAAGGCTAAGGCTATTATCACAGAAGCGATTATATTTTGTGCAAACACATAATGTGCCACACAAAATATAACTAAGGCACTACCTATGACTTGAACTAAACCATTAAAAAACACCAGCTCTTTCATTTTTTTCAATTTAGCAAAAGATAGTTCTAAACCAATAGTAAACATCAAAAAAACAATACCAAATTCACCTATTAGATCTAACGAATGTAATTTGTCACTGCCATTAAAATTAAATAAATTACTGATGATAGTGCCGGTAATAATGTAACCAATAATGTGTGATACCGAGAATTTTTTCAAAATAATATTCAACACACTAGCAATTGCCAGTGAGATAAAAATAATCAATAAAATCGAATCCATGAAATAGCCTAAATAAAGTAAGTACCTGTTATTCTACCTAGGATTGACACCACACACATGGCTTAAATAACCATCTCTATACAATTATTAACAAGCTTATTGATAACTGTTATAAAAACACGTTAAATAAGACTCCCATCACTCATCTCTATTGGCTTTGTTATGACTCAAATATCTCAAGTGGCTTTTTTTAGTAGTAAAAATTACGACCAACAAGTATTTAGTAAATTCACCAGCCAGTCTTCGATTAACGTTACCTATATCGAAGCGAAACTAGATGAACTAACCGTCACCTTAGCCACAGGCTTTGATACTGTTTGTGTATTTGTCAACGATGAACTGAATAGCCAAGTAGTCACACAATTAGCAGAGTTAGGCGTTAAACATATAGCTCTTCGCTGTGCTGGTTACAACAATGTAGATATTCCTACCTGTCACCAACTAGGCATAACGGTTAGTCATGTTCCTGTATATTCGCCCCACGCCATAGCCGAACATGCCATGGCCTTGATATTAACTTTAAATAGACGAACCCATAAAGCTTATAACCGAGTAAAAGAAGGTAACTTCGACCTGCAAGGTTTATTAGGTTTTACCATACATAATAAAACTATTGGGGTAATTGGTACCGGTCATATTGGTAGCGCTTTTGTCAATATTGTCAAAGGATTTGGCTGCCGAGTGTTAGCTTACGACCCTTATCCTAATTCAGAATTAGAGTCTGTAGTCGAATATACAAGCCTGCAGCAGTTATTCATTGATAGCGATATTATTAGCTTGCACTGCCCTCTCACCGAAGACAATCGACATATTATTAATCAGCAAAACATCGAAAAAATGAAAAAAGGAGTGATGTTAATTAATACTTCTAGAGGAGGGCTGATTGAAACCAGTGCTTTGATCCAAGGTTTAAAATCACAGAAAATTGCTTATGTAGGTTTGGATGTTTACGAAATGGAATCTGAATTATTCTTCAGAGATAGATCTTGCGAAATGATCCAAGACGACTTATTTCAACGACTTACAACTTTTCATAATGTATTAATCACAGGTCATCAGGGTTTCTTTACCCAAGAAGCATTAAATGAAATCGCACAAACCACAATAAAAAATATAAATGGCTTTGCAAATAATGACAACGAACACACCTGTTTCTTATAACTTTTAACACCTAAGTATCGAAAAGCATGTTTTTTAATCACTAATTTTTCGGTTTAATGTTTGTTAGAAGCCAAGTAAGGCTTTAAAAAACAGCCAACTAATTTATTAGAGTATTTACCATGTTAAATATAGTTAAGACAACAATTGTTATCGCCACTACTTCATTAATCTTTGCTGGCAATGCCCAAGCAGACGTAAATGAAGCATTACAAAATATCTGCACCATAGTAAAAGCAGATGATAAAACCGAATTACGCAAAAAAATGAAAATGGTCGAAACTGACTTCAGCCTAAAAATTAAAGACTATTACGCAGGAGTCTCTTGTGGTGGTAACAGCTTAATTCGTACTGCCATGTTAAGTAATGCAGTAGAAACGGGTACCTTAATCGTAAAAAAAATGCCTAAAAGTGATTTAAGCACCCCAGAACAAGACGGCAAAACTGTCAGTGATTGGGCAATTGAAAATGGCTTAGCAGATTCAGCTCTCGCAGCAGTGTTAAAAGCTCGTATTTAATATTGACTAGCTGCCCATTACCATTTCAACATGGTGTTTAGTTAACCTGAGTTCTGGATAAGAAGTATCGTCTAATCTAAATTTTTCATTACAATTCAATAGCTTAATAACGTTCACCCAAATCACTTCACCTGAATGCTTACTCGGTGACGAAATTTTGGTGTATAGCAATGCGGATTGTCGTACGTAATAACGTGTTATTACTAGACTCTCCTCCATCGCGGCTAGGCAGCCCAACGCCGCTACGCACAAAAAGAGCGTTATCGAGGGGTTTGGCTTATCCAGTATTCAGGTTAGTTAGTATCCTTAAATAGGTAATGTAACTAGCCTAAGAAACGGCCTCAAATGAGGCCGTTTTTTTGTGATTAGTCTTTTGATCATTGACAGTATTAAATATCTTGTTATAACTCCTGCTCATTATTAATCCCCATTCATTAGGAATTAAACAGTTGAATAAAAATGTACTCACTAACCTCCTTGCTCTGGTGTTAATTATTTTAGGTTTTATTTTAGACAACCAAATTATTAAAACAGTCGGCTTGTTTGCTCTATCCGGTGCTATCACAAACTGGTTAGCTATTCATATGTTATTTGAAAAAGTGCCAGGCTTGTATGGTTCTGGCGTGATCCCTGAACGTTTTGAAGATTTTAAAGCAGGTATTCGGAATTTAATTATGCAGCAATTTTTTACTGCCGAAAATATTCAACGATTTATGAGTGATAGCAAACAAAGCGTTAAGATAAACTTAGCGCCAATCATTGACAAAGTCGATTTAGCCCCTACTTTTGATTCTTTGGTCGCGGTGATCCAAGCGTCTTCATTTGGCCAAATGCTCAGCATGTTTGGCGGAGTAGAGGCATTAGAACCGCTAAAACAACCTTTTATCAACAAAATGACAGAATCGATTAAAGATATCAGTGAAAGTGATGAGTTTTCTGAAATATTGCAACAACAACTCACTCACCTCGAAATGGACAACACTCTACAACAGAAAATTAGCAATATAGTTGAGCAACGCCTAAATGAACTCACCCCTATAATGGTTAAAGATATTGTTCAACAAATGATCAAAGAACATTTAGGCTGGTTAGTGGTTTGGGGCGGAGTGTTTGGTGGTTTGATTGGCTTTGTTGCTGCATTAGCGCAAATTTAAAATCAGCCAAACTATAAATAAGTTTTCGAGCTACGAGCATAGAAATTCGTAGCTCGCCACGCCAAGAAAATGGCTCGTAGTTGTAACTCAGAACCCTATGCAGTTTTTACTCTAAACCAATAAAACCACCTGTTTGGTGCTCCCATAATTTGGCGTAAATACCTTTTTTAGCTAATAACTCAGCGTGAGAACCAGACTCCACTATACGGCCTTTATCTAGCACTAATAATCTGTCCATTTGTGCAATAGTGGATAACCTATGGGCTATGGCCAATACGGTTTTGTTTTCCATCACTTTATTTAAACAATGTTGAATGGCCGCTTCCACTTCTGAATCTAAGGCGGAAGTGGCTTCATCTAAAATCAAAATGGGCGCATCTTTTAACATCACTCGAGCGATAGCAATACGCTGACGTTGCCCACCTGAAAGTTTCACCCCACGCTCACCAACATGGGCGTCGTAACCTGTGCGCCCCTGCAAATCAGACAAGGTTTGAATAAATTCATCTGATTCAGCCTGTTTAGCGGCTTTTAACATATCTTCTTCACTGGCATCTAAACGACCATATAAAATATTGTCTCGCACCGACCTATGCAACAAAGACGTGTCTTGGGTGACCATGCTAATATTGGCTCTTAAAGACTCTTGTTGTAGATCCTTAATATCTTGACCATCAATTTTAATACTGCCGCTTTGCACATCATAAAAACGTAATAACAAATTCACTAAAGTGGATTTCCCAGCACCAGAACGCCCCACTAAACCGACTTTTTCACCGGGCTTAATTTTGATATCTAGATCTCGGAATACCGAAATAGGGATATCTCCCGCACCTTGATAACCAAAATTCACTTTATCAAAATGAATGGCCCCACCTTGCATATCTAAAGGTTTGGCTTGTGATTTATCTTGCACATCCACAGGCACCGACAAACTATTGATACCGTCTTGCACTGTGCCTATATTTTCGAATAAAGACGACACTTCCCACATCACCCACTGCGACATTCCATTCAGTCGCAAACATAAACTGACTGTAATAGCGATTTCCCCAGGCGTGACCAATTCTAACATCCACAAATAAATAGCTAGAGCACTGATACTAAACACTAACAAGGCATTACTAAACCAAACACAAGCGTATAACACAGTTGCCAAACGCATCTGTGGATACACTTTTTGTAAAAAGCCATTCATGCCTTCTTTGGCATATTCTGACTCCCGACTGGTATGAGCAAATAACTTAACGGTAGTGATATTGGTGTAACTATCAACAATGCGCCCTGTCATCATAGAGCGGGCATCCGCTTGTTTTTGCGACACACGTTTTAGTTTAGGAATAAGCACACGTAAAATAATCACATACACCACAAACCACACAATTAAAGGCGCCGTTAAGCGCCAATCAGCAGTGAACACTAAAAATAAAATACTGACAAAATAGACACTGACGTATACCAATATATCTAGGGTTTTCATCACAGTTTCACGCACAGCCAGTGCTGTTTGCATGACTTTGGTGGCGACTCGACCAGCAAATTCATTTTGAAAATAACCTAAACTCTGACCTATCACGTATCTGTGGGCTTGCCAACGGATCTTCATGGGGAAATTTCCCATCAAACTTTGATGAGAGATCATCGACTGAGTAATCACTAATAAGGGTAATACCACCAGCACCAACACCGCCATCCAAATTAAACTAGATGAATTTTCTTGTAAAAATGTGGCCCGGTCACTGGCCGCTAATAAATCAACTAATTGACCTAAAAATCCAAATAACGACACTTCAAGGGCAGCGATACAAGCGGCTAAAATCGATACTGCAAAAATAGCCGGCCACATACCTTGGGTATAATGACAACAAAAAGCGAATAGAGTGTTAGGGGGCTGCTTGGGATGTTCAGCCGGAAACGCATCAGTTAAGCGTTCAAAAAATGAAAACATAGAATTTTAATAACAACAGAAAATAAGGCGCATATGATAACTCAACTAACGGTTATCTGGATAAAGTATACGCCTTTAATTTTAGATAAATTTATAGGCCAATAAGCCTAACCAATATATAGCAATGGCGATTTGCACTAGAAAAAACACAAAACGAATTTGCACCGCAATAACACTAGTCGACACCAAATGCACAGCAACTTGCCCTAACCTAGCGCCTAGTATCCAAAAAGCTAAACTATCGGTTATGACTGAAGAGTTAGCGACTAAGGCCAATAACAATAGCCCTCCAATAAAAGGAAAACTTTCGACTGCATTAGCTTGGGCACGTGTCAAACGTTGCCCAAAAGGAGAAACATCTGAACCATCCGATTTAAAGCCATTAGCAACCTTAGTTTTCTTCGTCACTAATATGCTTCTATAAGTGACTAGCCAAATCAACAACACAATAATTAAACCGATATAACCCAATAAGGCCAAAATAGTGGCATTCATAAATTGCTCTCGAATAAATTAAAACACTACTCTACCTTAGCCAATAATTCACTCCTAGGTTTTCTTTATTAGCCTTGTATCCCAGACATCTGTTGAACTAGCCAAGCTTCGAATAATTGTACTTTTTTTTGCTTAAAATGATGTGCGGGAGCAACCAAATAATAGGAATAAAAACTGGGGTGCGAAAAATCAAACAAGGTAACAAGTTGATTTTTATTGATTTGTTCGTAAATCAAATTATAACGCAACATCGCTATGCCTTGCCCGGCAATTGCAGCATCGACTATAGTCACTGTTGAATCATCTACCTGTAAAACCTTGTTAAATTTGTCGTCTTGCAATTGGTATTGATGTAAAAAAGCCTGCCATGCTTGACCGGTAATAGGCCCTATTTCTTCTAGTACCGGCATTTGATACAAATTTTTTGCAGTTAAATTAGGCTTTATCAAACTGGGGTGACAAACCAATACATATTTATCGCCTAAAATAAAGCGGCTCTCTAGACCAGGGTATTTTCCCTCACCAAATCGAAGGGCTAAATCTATATCAGTATCTTCAAAACGCCTAACGCTATTGCTAGGCTCCAAACGCACTCTGATTTCAGGGTATTGTGCTTGAAAGTGTTGTAACCGCGGCACTAACCAACGCGTTGATAACGACTCTACAACCGTGACATTTAATACATGGGGATTGTTATCTTGCTGTAATAACTTGATCCCACGGCTAAAGCTATCAAATCCAGCCTGAATATCGGGCAACAACCGTTTGCCTTGCTCTGTTAATTGCACCTGTCGAGTACCCCTAACAAATAGTTGCATGCCTAAATATGACTCTAGCGTTTTGATATGTTGACTAATGGCCGCTTGGGTCACAAAAAGCTGTTCAGCAGCTTGTTTAAAACTTAACGTTTGCCCCGCGACTAAAAAATATCGTAGCGAATTTAACGGAGGTAATTTTTGCATCAGCCACACCAACAGTTAAGTAAAACTTAACTGTAATTTAGTTTTCATCGTTTGTCAGCAAGCTTGGTTAATTCTAAATTATTTATACCGCACAAGGTAACAACGCAACTAAAGGAACGAGACAAATGAATAGCAAGATAAACAGAGTAACTAAAATACTAGCAACTACTACTCTATGGGTAAGTATTGGTTTACTAAACTTATCAAATAGTTTTGCCAAAACATTGGCTCAAGGCGAGATACTGACCGATGAGGGATACCCGTACAAGATGTTAATCAAGAGAACGTCGCAAGTAAAACTAATCTATAAGGGAGCAAAAAACATTACTTGCCGAGTAGAAATACAATACAAGCAACAGACTTGGGTAGGACAAACTTACAACACAAACCAGAAAAATTTCGCCAATAAACCACTAACTGAATGTATGGATAGAGAATTGGCGAAAAAAATACTTAAGGCAACGTTTTAACCGCGCTGCCTAACTATCTCATACAAACAAACACCTGTGGCCACAGATACATTTAAACTAGACACAGAACCGGCCATGGGTAGTTTAATGAGTTCATCACAATGTTCACGAGTTAAGCGGCGCATACCTTTGCCTTCAGCGCCCATTACTAATGCCATTGGGCCACTCAATTTGCAGTCATATATGTTATTTTCTGCTTCACCAGCCGTGCCGACTATCCATACACCTGCATCTTGTAAATCACGCAAGGTTCTCGCTAAGTTAGTCACTTGCACTAGAGGTATTACATCTGCCGCTCCACAAGCTACTTTACGTACCACTGGAGTGAGTGCTGCTGATTTATCTTTAGGTACGACTACAGCATCAACACCTGCGGCATCGGCTGTTCGTAAACATGCGCCTAAATTGTGGGGGTCTGTCACACCATCTAGAATCAACAAAAATGGAGTTTTACTTGATTCCACTATGGCAGCCAAATCATTTTCGTTAAATTGTTTCGCTGGTTTGACTTTAGCCACCACGCCCTGATGTTGACTACTTTCAACTTTGTCATCTAAGGTTTTACGCTGACAAAATTGGACAGACACGCCAAATTGCCTAGCTTGACTAACGATGGTGTGAACACTTTTGTCATCCCTACCTTTTAGTACAAACAACTCAATTAGCCGTTCAGGTTCACGTTGCAAAACTGACTCCAAAGCGTGAATACCGTACAACCACTCTTGTTGAGCCATTTATTTATTCCTCTTTCTTGATGGACTAGCTGGTTTACTGCGCGCCCCTTTAGTTTTACCTGAACTGGTTCTATTTTTTTTAGCCGCTGGTTTTTTAGTGCTGTTTTTTTGCCCTGAAGCAGGCTTATCTTGGGCTTTAGCTCCTGATTTATCAGCACTTTCAGTACTTTTTCCAGAAGCCGATTTTTTGCGACGAGGAGCTTTTTTATTAGCTGAACGTTTTATATTTTTTCCATGGATCCCATCCATTAAAAAGTCTATTTTACGTTCATCTAAATTGACCGAGGCTACTTTCACCTCAACTGGATCACCCAAGCGATAAACCACACCCGAGTTCTCACCAATCAAATACTGCTTCACTTCATCGTAACGGAAATAGTCATTTTCTAAGGAAGTAATATGCACTAAGCCATCAATATGGAATTCAGTTAAACGAACAAAGAACCCAAAATTAGTCACAGAGGCAATCACCCCAGCAAACACATCACCCACATGATCTAGCATAAACTCACATTTAAGCCAATCAGCGACATCACGAGTGGCATCATCAGCACGGCGCTCTGTCATCGAACACTGTTCACCTAATGCTTCAACTTCATCCACAGTATAAGACTTACCGCCTGATTTACTCTTACGCTGATTTTGTTTGTCGATGATCGCTTTTAACGCTCTGTGTACCACAAGATCCGGATAACGGCGAATGGGTGAAGTAAAATGAGCATAAGCTTCTAGCGCTAAACCAAAATGACCAATATTTTCGTGATCGTATACCGCTTGTTTCATCGAGCGTAATAACATGGTCTGGATTAATTCTTGATCGGCACGACCTTGAATTTTTTCCACTACATCAGTGAAATCACTAGGTGATACCTCATCTGTGATTTTATGAGTAATCCCTACTTCGGCTAAATAAGCCAAAAACGCCGACAATCTATCGGGATCGGGTTCAGCATGTACTCTAAACAAGGCTTCAGCTTTATTTTTTTCTAAGGTTTTAGCCGCCGATACATTGGCCAGGATCATACATTCTTCAATTAGTTTGTGAGCATCATTGCGAGTGACAGGTACTACAGTGTCGATTTTGCGCTGTGCATTAAAAACAAATTTCACTTCTTGGGTTTCAAACTCAATCGCCCCACGTTTAACACGGGTGCGTTTAAGTGCATGATACATATTATGTAAGTTTTTAAGATGTGGGACTTGTTCGGCGTAACGTTTATGCAACTCAGGGTTGGCTTCTGCGTCTTGTTTTAGTAGATCCCACACTTTGGTGTAAGTTAAACGTGCATGTGAATTCATCACAGCTTCGTAGAATTGGTGTTCTAATAACTCGCCATTAGGGCTAATGGTCATTTCGCAGACCATACACAGACGATCGACTTGTGGATTTAATGAACACAAGCCGTTCGACAATACCTCGGGTAACATAGGAATAACTTGTTCTGGGAAATACACCGAATTACCGCGGTTTTGTGCTTCGCTATCAAGTGCAGTACCTGGACGCACATAATAACTGACATCCGCAATAGCCACCCATAACTGCCAGCCACCATTATCTAAAGGCTTACAAAAAACAGCATCATCAAAATCTCTGGCGTCTTCGCCATCGATTGTCACTAAAGGCAGTTGACGTAAATCAACTCTGCCCGCTTTAGCTTCTTCAGGTACTTGTTCGGTTAAGTCTTTGGTTTGTCTGCTGACCCCCTTAGGCCAATCATGAGGAATATCAAAAGTGCGTAAAGCCATGTCGATTTCCATACCCGGCGCCATATGTTCGCCTAGTACTTCAACAATTTTACCTATGCCATTCGCTCTTTTACGGGGACGCTGAACAATTTCCACCACTACAATATGACCTTGACGAGCACCATTGGTTTGTTCTTTAGGGATCATGATTTCATGACTAATGCGGCTATCATCAGGAATAACAGTACCCACATTATTTTCGAAGAAATACCGACCCACAATAGGTTCAGTACGGGGTTCAACAATTTTGGCGATCCGCGCTTCACGCCTGCCGCGATTATCAGTACCACTTTCTTTCACTAAAACAATATCACCGTGTAACACAGTAGCCATTTGTGCTTGATGTATAAATAAATCTTTTTCGCCATCATCGCGTTTTAAAAAGCCAAAACCATCTCTATGGCCAATGACTCGGCCTTGGATCAATTCTTCAAGTTTTAACTTGGCGTACTTTTTATCGCGATTGAATTCGATTTGCCCTTCACGCTCCATTGCCCGTAAACGGCGTTGAATACCGATGCGACTATCTTCGTCTTCAGCGTTGAGAAGTTGGCAAAATTCTAGAAACGATAGTGGTTTCTTAGCTTTAACTAATAATTCGAGTAAATATTCACGACTCGCCACTGGGTTGTCGTACTTTTCTTTTTCGCGTTGATAAAATGGATCGTCGCTCATAGGGCCTTGGAGATTTTAGTTACTTATTAATTAGCTCTAATATAGCAAAATTCGACGCTCGGGTATTTAGTATTTAATGATAGATTTATGACTTGCTCTAAAAAATTATGAATTCAGCGGACGCTTGGCTTTACGCACTGCTTTGGGATGCATTAATTTTTCTAAATCTTGCATACATTGAGTAATTTTTTTATGTAGTTTTTTATCTGCTGTAATCGCGTTATACAACCAATGGTAGGCGTCTTCATAATCATAAGGGCTACCATAACCTTCAAGAAATAGTTCAACTAAACGAATTTGTGCAGCAAGACTGCCTTGCATAGACGCTTCACGCAAAAAAACGACTGCACGTTCTTTATCTTGCTGGACTAACTTCCCTTGGGCGTAGTAACGGCCTAGTTGCTCAAGTCCGGCAGGTAAGCCTTGTTCAGCCGACTTATGCATAAAAGCAACACCTCTTTCAGGATCTGCATCTACACAGACCCCCCAAGCTAACATATCCCCCCATAAAAACTGATACGCGGGAATTAACAAGGTTTCAGCATTGGCTTGGATATCTTGTACAAGTTGGCACTTATCTAAAACCACACGAGACAAATGTTCATTTTGATTAATCAGCTTTATCAGTTCATCTTGCGAATATAATTGCACAGCTTGAATTTCTTCAGCCGCAAAACTTGAACTTAACATAGAGAAAGAGATAAAAACTGATAAAAATAATTTTGATAATCGCATAGGTAAACAGTGCTGTTTTGAGTTCATATTCCCTATATCGGCAATAAACTAGATTTTATAATCTTTATCGATATAGGGATGATTGACTAATTTTATTTTGCAGTTAATGCTAACTTGATAACTTGACCATGTTCCATTAATTCATGACCTAGGTCGGTTAAATAACCACCATCTGGTAAAGTAGTAATACCTTTATCAAACAACCGCTTAGCTGCTGATACAACTGAATCCTCTGCATCATGGTGAATTTTTAGTCCTTGCAGCAGACTCTTATGTGGAAATTTTAATAATAAATTTAACTCATCAACCATTTCAGATGAAAATGTCATAAACAATCCTCTTAGAAAAATAGATTCTTATAGCAAACGTTCAAAGAACCTGCATAAAACACACTCTACTCACAGGATTTGAACTTAACAATACGAAACCTTGAATTATCATATTAAAGCGACTCGTATATCGGCACTCATATGTTTATAATCCAACCCTGAGCCTAAATCCCAATGAGATGAATATCAAAGGTTATTTGTAGAATTTTCCATTCATATTCAAACTAGTCGTAATAATACAGAAGGACGTCATGCAAAAAATCACCTGTCTGGTCGATAAAATTGAACCTCTCACCAATGTGGTCAGTCGAGTCATACTTAAACCTCAATCACCATTAAGCTTCCTTGCTGGACAATATTTGCAAGTCGTTATGGGGGATGAAGATAAACGCCCTTTCTCAATAGCTAATGCACCTAGAGAGGATGGCACAATTGAATTACACATTGGAGCTGAGCCAGGTAATCAGTATGCCGGGCAAGTGCTAGAAAAAATGCGGGCAGCTGGAACAATTGAAGTTGAAGGTGGATTAGGCGAGGCTTTTCTAAAAAAGGTCTGTATTCATCCCATCATTCTTTTGGCCGGGGGGACTGGTTTTTCGTATACATTATCCATTTTAGAGAAATTACTGTCAGCGCCACTTTCTGCTCCGGTACATCTATTTTGGGGCACTCGAACATTAGATGACATGTATGCATTTGAACAATTAACCGCTTTTGCTGCAGAACATGAAAACTTTTATTTTACCCCTGTGATTGAATTACCTGACGCTAACTGGCAAGGCAAAACCGGTTGGGTTCATCAAGCTGTATTAAATGAGTATGCCGATTTACAAAATTATAAGGTTTTTGTGGCGGGTCGTTTTGAAATGGCAAAAACCGTCCGAACAGATTTTTGCCAACAAGGGCTGATAGTAGAAAACTTATTTGGCGATGCTTACGCCTTCATCTAAAAACGCACATTTTATAATCGCCACTAGGGCCTATGTATCCGGCCCTAGTGATTTAAAAAAATATTAAACAGCCCCTTCGAAATCTAACTGCCTCCACGCTTCGTATACAAACACAGAAACCGCATTAGACAAATTCATACTGCGACTCTCAGGTAACATTGGAATTCTGACTCTTTGTTCTGCAGGCAAAGATTGAATCACCTCATCAGGTAGACCTCGAGTTTCTGGTCCAAAAATTAATGCATCGCCGAGCTGATATTTTACCTGTGCAAAAAAAGCAGTGCCTTTAGTCGTGCAAGCAAACAAACGTTTAGGTTGGCGAGCAGCTAAATAAGCGTCTAAATCAGGGTACCTTTGTACTTTGGCAAACTCATGATAATCCAAGCCTGCCCTTCTCACTTTTTTATCATCCCAATCAAAGCCCAGTGGTTCGATTAAATGTAATGAAAAACCAGTATTAGCACAAAGACGAATAATATTACCGGTATTGGGCGGGATTTCGGGTTGATATAAAACGATATCTAACATGAGGATCTTATTTCAGAAAAGTAATAAATGAATAATAACAAAATCTTATCTAGTTATTCGCAATAAACTTAAGAATGTTAGCTAAACAAATATCCCGATAACGGTCTTTTTCCTCCAGTAATTCATGTTTAGCATTATCTATTTGCAAAAATTGCGCGTTTGTCATTTTCTTGGCTACTTTAGTTTGGCGAACATTATCCACAACTGTATCTGCTCCAGCTTGCATAACGAGTGCTGGTATCGGGAATTTTTCAGCATTTTTTTCGACTCGTTCCATTGCAGCAATAGCCGCCCTTAACCATTGTCCGCTGACACCGCCTAATTTTACCTGTGGTTGGTTTTCATACTCTTGTCGAAACAATTGATAACGAACTTGGCTATGGGTCAAATCGTTTTCTGCAAAGGGGACATTTTCGTAATCACTTTGCCCCCAAAAGTACGCACTATTTGTGCTACTGAATTTTACCTGCAGAAAATGAATATCCAATAATAAGTGAGCAAGCCAATTGGGTAAAGCCGGTCTAATACCAAACATAGGAGCAGAAAAAACCACATTTTTAAACAGACTTGGGTAAGCTAAGATCAATAAGGCACCAATTGCGCCACCCATTGAATGACAAACTAGGCTAGCTTGATGTGAGCTATTAGGCGTGACAACTTTATCTATAAATAATTTAAAATCTGCCACGTAATCATCAAAAATATCAACATAGCCCAGCATAGGATGACCAGTCAGGCGACCTGACAATCCCTGCCCTCTATGATCATGAATGAACACAGAATAACCCTGTTGGTATAAATCATACATTAGCTCTTTGTATTTAAGAAAGGTTTCAATCCGCCCAGCAGAAAGCACTACTGAACCTAGTGCTTCAGGATGTACAACGTATGCATAAGCAATATTAATTTGCCCTACACCGATAAACTCACCTAGGATAATTTGGTTTTGCCAAAAAGGTTGAATAGTTTGCAGATAAATATCAGCCAAGTTTGCTTCAGGTGTAAACATACAATTACCTTCTTCGGTGACTAAAATACGATAAAGTTTATAATTAAGTTTTGCTTTTCTTTAACTTTTTTCTATTATGATTTTGTTCTATAGCTTTGAGAATATCTCGCCAACTCAAAATCCCTACCGGATGATTATGTTCATTTATAATTGGGATACAAGACAGCTTATATTTATTAAACGTTTCGATGGCCACATAAATATCTTGATCAGCCGTTAAGCAAATAGGTTTAGGCGTCATTATTTGATGGGCTTTTTTATTTAAGGTCGCCAAATCTTGAACTTTTTCACTCACAGTTCCAATATGCGGACTAATGGTTTTAAGTAAATCTCTATCCGACAACACACCATACAGAACACTTTTTTCTACCACCAAAAGATGATGAAAAGATGCGTTATCAAATATCCTTTTCACATCCCGTAAGCTGTCATCTAATTCAACAGTCACTAATGTTTTGGTCATCAATCGTTCTATTTTCATGTTTTTCTAGTTTCTCCCTAGTCCAATAAAAACACTACATTAGTGGTAGAAAGCAACTTTTCAGCTTACTCTTTTTCAGAGAGGGGCAAAGATATCTTCACCTGTAAACCGCCATTTTGTTGGTTCGTTGCAGTTATTATCCCGTCGTGTTGAAAAATTGCCCGAAAAGCGATGGCTAAACCTAATCCGACCCCACCACTGTTTCTATCTCTAGCTGTGGATGAACGATAAAAAGGTTCAAAAATTCTTTCTACCTGCTCAGTATCCATACCTGGTCCATCATCTTCTATCAGCCACTCTATGTGTTTATTTTGAAGGGTAATAGTGACTTCGATGATATTTGTTGAATAGTGAATCGCATTACGTAACACATTTTCAATGGCACTGCCTAACAATTGAGGATCAACAAACAAATCAGCTTGAACTTGAGAATGGTAGTTTATCTGTTTTCCTTTTTGGCTCGCTTCGAACATGGCGTCATTAATAATTGGCGACATCAGTTGCTCTAATGATACAAATTCTTTATTTAAAACAGCTGATTGATTATCTAATTTAGATAACATCAAAACTTGAGCAATCATACTTTCAATTTGATTAGCTTCTTTTTCAATTCTATCTAAGGCTAATTTAGAATCAGTAGATTGATGTTCTGGCGGCTGTTGTTGGGCAATACCTATAGATAATTGTAATCGAGCTAATGGCGAACGTAACTCATGGGATATATCAGCTAATAATCTTTTTTGACCATTTAACAAAATCTCTACTTTTTCAGACATGGAATTAAAGTCACGACTCAGTTGGCCAATTTCATCCATTCTCTTACTTGCACTTCCTACTCTAGCGGCTAAATCACCACTGGCCATTTTTCTAGATGCCCTTTGAACTTGTAGGATAGGGTTGAGCAGCGAACGAACAAATAAATAACACAAGCCACCACTAAAGGAGATCAAAAAGAATAAAAACAACTCTGGGTATTCTTGCCTGATCACCCTGAGTTCTCCACCAGGCTGAATATTAGCGGTGAATAATAAATAGGTTTTTTGGTCTTTGACAACAAGTGCAGGGCCAATAAAAGTTTTGCCCTGGGTTTCCATGACTAAAGGCGAGCTTTCCACATCAAATTGTTCTAATGCTTGGCTAATTTTAGCCTGCCCCTTATTTAATCCGAAAATAGTTTTGCCCGTTTCAGTATCAACTAACACCACCCAAAACCGATTACGTTTACTCAATATATGTGCATATTCGTTTAAATTGATTTTATTTTTATCAATCTGAAATTGAACTTTACGGGCCAATTGGTTTAATGCTTTAGCCTGATTTGGCTGTAATGGCCTATATTTAACTCCTGAATCTAGTTGTTTAACCAGCCATATTGAACTAATAAATATTAAAAATGTGGCCAACCAAAACCATAAAAACACTCGAAAAAATAAACTTTTCCCGGGATGTAATCGGCTTAAGGAATACATGTAGCCACCAGGTATTGATAACCCGCACCACGTAAGGTTTTAATCTTTTCTTCAGAACTCAATGCCGATAATTTTTTACGCAAATTGCTCACATGCATATCAATACTTCGGTCAAAAGCAGCTAATTTTCGGCCTAACACTTTTTCGCTAATATCTTCTTTGCTGACTAATTTACCTTGATTAATCATTAATAACTGTAAAACCGAAAACTCGGTACCGGTTAATTCTAATAATTGCCCTGCACAATAGACTTGCTGTGTCGATGGAGAGAGCTCAACATCGCCTAATTTAAGGTTCTGCTGAGTGCTATTACTTGGCAACATAGCCATGCGCCTGACTAAAGCTTTGATCCTTGCTGATAATTCTCTATGATTAAATGGCTTAGCTAAATAATCATCCGCGCCAATCTCTAAGCCTAAAATTTTATCGTAATCATCCCCCTTAGCAGTCAACATCAAGACAGGGGTTAAATGACTAGAACGTAATTTTTTTAACACTTCAAAGCCATCGAGTTTGGGCAACATAACATCCAGTAAAATTAAATCATAATGTACGTTCGAGGTAGCCATACTTAGGCCTTCTTCACCATCGTTAGCTATATCTATATCATAACCTTGGGGGCCTAAATACTCAGATAACAACTGAGTGAAATCAGTATCATCATCAATTAATAATAGATGTTTATTGGTCATGTTCTTACCTTAAGTATTGCAGTGTCGGCACTATAACTCAGCTTACCCATTTACGCAGTTTCTCTTTACACAAGTTTTACAATCCCTTTGCGTTTCTTTGCATTGTATTAGCTAGACTGATTACATGCTCAGTGAGAACTTGAGCTTACTTTTAACTCAGAGGACAAAAATATGTTTAAACTTAAAACAGTCATTACCCCAATTGCCGTGTGTTTATCATTGGCACTTTCTAGTCAAGTATTGGCGAAACCTGAACGTGGCCATGAACGTCATAAAATGGCAAAAGTATTTTCTCAATTATCTCTTACAAATGCACAAAAACAAGATATTAAACAAATATTTAAACAAAGTCGTGCCGATCGCCAAGCAACTGGACCAGAAGCTCAACCGTTGAGACAAGATATCGCCAGTTTAGTACATGCTACTGAATGGGATCAAGAAGCTGTAGAAACGTTGCTAGGACAACAGCAAAACGAAATGCTTGAGGCCGGTTTAAAACGTGCAGAAAATAGACATGCAGTATTAAGCATCTTAACTGATGAACAAAAAGCGCAATTAACCGCCATGAAGGAAGCTCATAAAGACAAGGGTGAGCATAAAGGTAAACGAGCCCCCAAAGGCAAAAATAAAGGGAAAAGCGAAAAACGCTTCAAACGTGGTTTATCTGCAGAACAAACCGCTGCAATAGAAAGCATTAAAAGCCAAAGTAAAGAAAGTGCTGAAGTATTAAAGGAAAAATTAAAAGCCTTTAAACAAGCTGAGCGCTCTCTTATTACGAGTGCCGAGTTTGATGCAGAAAGTTGGACGTCATTAAGACAAGAATATCAACATGACTTTTTGGCAATGTCAGTACTTCAAGCCAAAACTAAACACGATATGTGGAATGTACTGACGCCAGAACAACAATCTAAAATGCAACGTATGATGAAAAGAAAACATAAAGGTGAACGAAAAGGAAAAAGACAGCAGAAAGAAGCCTAAAACCTATTCTTTCTAACCCGCTCTAATTAGGCTAATTTTAGTAGCCGGATCGAGCTGACAATTCCAACCAAAGTAACTGGCACCATTTCGCTCATTTGGTGCCTTTTTTTATAAATCAGGAATATCCCTCTTATAGTCAGAGCCTATAAACAATGGTGAGGTAACTATCATATCAGCGGTAGAAGTAGTGCATGCTACAGGTAAATTCCACACAGAACACAATCTTAATAAAGCTTTCACATCGGGATCATGCGGCGCCGGATTTAATGGGTCCCAGAAAAAAATTAAACAATCTAATTTTTGCTCTGCAATTAAGGCTCCAATTTGCTGATCGCCACCTAGCGGACCACTTTTAAATCTGTGAATATCTAAACCTAATTCTTTCTGCAATAAGCCCCCTGTAGTCCCTGTCGCAACTAATTTATGTTTACTTAATTCGGCTTTATGAGCTAAGGCCCATTTAACTAAATCTGGTTTTTTATGATCGTGGGCAACAAGTGCAATGGTCTTTTGCATGGGTTATAAAACTTATAATGAGTATCGAAAGCCAAAGCATACCAATTCAAGCTAAAAAATAAACCTGATAAAATAAAAAAACCACCTAATGTGAATAATCACAAAGGTGGTTTTATTTTATCTGGCAACATCTACTAGCCTTGCGGCTTTAAGAATATCGATTATAAATTGGGTCTCTGTAAATCAGTAATGTCTTTAGAGGGCACTAAATTTTTAGGAATATCGATTATTTTATCATCTGAGCCCGCAGCAAAATTACTTAGGTTGTAACTATTTTTTGTTGACCAGTCCATTTCTATCCTCCCATCACCCAGAGTAATATTACCTAACTTCTGGCGAAACCAATTAGCTAAGGGCATATATTCAACTGTATAAGCAATGTTATTTCTTTCTAAAGGATCATTACGTAAATCATATAACGCCATGTCTGCTTTTAACGGGTGAGTAGTTAATGCCCAAGTAATATTGTCATTCAAATAAGGCGTTTCTGCCACGGTTCTTTTATCACGAGTGCGCATAGAAAAGGCAAAGTCATTAGTGCGCATATATGCCCTATGGCCTGATACCAAGTTCATTTCACCCAAGATATAATCACGACGGAACATCTTATCACTGGCAACCTTGTCTAGATCAACACCATCTAAATAATCGTATCGTTTATCTTCAACATCGATATTTGCAGCGGCCATAAGTGTCGGAGCAAAATCCACATACTCAACTAGCTTATCCACCACTTTACCCGCCGGAAATTTTTTCTTGTCTGATGACACCACTATCACTGCACCGTTAAGAGATTCTTTCCAAGAGCCAAACTTAGCCATTATCCCTTGTTCGCCAAGATGCCAACCGTGATCCCCCACAGTAAACACAATCAAATATTCACGACCTTGTTGCTTGGAATAAGCTTTAAAGTCTTCAACCGCTTCGCCAATTAAAGAGTCACCAAAAGCAGTAAAAGCATAATAATCACGTATCGCTTGTTGTTTGTGTTCAGGCTTCATCGCATCTGTTTTAGATTCATTATAAATCTGCATCTGCTGTGGTGTGAAAGTAGCCAGCTCTTCGCTATCAAAAGCAGGCAATTGGTATTTTTTACCTGCAAATAGATCACGGTATTCTTTAGGAGGCAACACAGGGGTGTGAGGTAAATGGAAGCCTAAATTGACAAACACAGGTTTATCATTATCAGTCCCTTGCACCTTCCTACCCGCCAAGGTTTTATATGGTTTGCCGGAATTTTTTAAATAGTTTTGATATTCATCAACAATACGTGCATCGACGGTTTTATCTGCTGGTTGTGGATTAACCCCACCTAAAATAAGCCCTTTATTAATTCGGGTATAGGCTCTTAATATATCGAATTCTTGTTCAACCCGATCTTTAATCGCTTGTTCTTCAGCATTCAATTGCCTGTCGGCTTTGGTTAGAGTATAGGTTTTGCTAGTACCATTAGCATAATAAACTGTCTCAGTTGCATCTCTACGTAATAACAAACCGTCTTTTAGGCCATAGGCACCAGTGGAATTAAATCCACCAAAGCCATTTCTAAGGAGGTCACGGTTGAACTCAATTTCAAGATCAAAAATCGTACTCTTACCGGTGAAATTTTCTCTTACCCCATGGTGAGTTTTGCCAATAATAGCAGTGCTATAACCAGCTTCTCTTAAACTTTGGGAAACAGCTGGTGTAGCAAAATCTGTATCTTGATGTACTTGTTCCCAAGCGTATTTACCGGATCTAAAGGGGTATTTGCCCAAATGCATAGAGGTACGAGATGGGCCACAAGCGGGAGATTGATTATAAGCGCGAGTAAATAATACTCCTTCGCCGGCGAGTTTGTCGATATTGGGTGAAGACACATAACCTAATGCACTTTCACTTTTACCTGTAGTAGCACGATTATAAGCTTGGATAGAATCCGGACGGTGATCATCAGTAATGATCCAGAGAATATTAGGCTGTTGTGTTTTCGCCAAGGCAGCTCCGGCAAAAAGCAGCATACCTAAACCTGCTAAAACTTTACATTTATTATCTTTCACTATTATTCCTCTGAGATTGCCAAGCTTATTTACACACAAAAAAGCCTTTGCATTTTTGAATGAAAATTGTATTCAATTTACAACTCATTTTATACAAAGGCTCTTTTAGTTTACATAAAACTTACAAAGCTTAAACTTTTCACTCAGGTTTATTTAGCTTGATAATACCTTACGTAATCTATGGTCATAGCTGTACCATCTAGAGCATCGGTAATTTCGCCTGAATAATTTCCTTTCAAAATAGCCAGACTAAACAAAATGGTCGTTTCACTAAAACACACATCATTTCGCACAGTATAATAAAGCTCACCGTCAAAGTAGAAACGGAAATAATCTTCATCCCATGCCAAACCATAAGTGTGGTACTGCTCACCAAAATTCGCTATTTCAGCAGATTGGTAATCGTGAATGATTTGCCACTCTTGGCCATCAAAATATTCAATCGTAAAATCTGTCATTAAATTACGTGATGCTAATTCAGGCTCTAACCAGCCATTATTGATACCATCTTGTGCTAACAGCCCATTAACCAGTTGAATTCCACCAATTTCTTTTTTATCAGCCCACTCATATTGGATCCATTTTTTACCTGTGGAGCGTGATATCCAGCGAGAATCTAAATTGTTGTCTACAGAAAATTCTGTTTTAGATCCTTCAGCATTATTATTACCATTATCTGTGATAGTCACATCTTCAGCTGCGGCATAATTAACAATGCTTGGGTCAAGTGCAGACAAGGCATCAGGAAACCCTTCAAGCTCAGCAGAAAACACTCTAAATTCACGTAAATGTACGGCTTTAGGGTTTTTCGAGGTAAGACGAATTTTGTTAGTTGAAATAGGTTTATCTAACACAATGTTATGTTCTGGTTGACCGATTAAGGTATGAGCAATTTGGTTGTTATAGTGCTTTTGCTTACCGTTAGCTAAGGTCCATTTATCGGTCCAGTTGTGCACATTTGAATTGATTACATTAGGAAAATGTCCTTCATTAATATCCACTTCACACTGTTTTTCACCTTCAGGTGAACCATGTTTAGGCCATAACCAAAATGAATTATTAGTAGCAGGTGCAGCGGCATATTTATATCGTGCTTCAAAATAACCATAACCAAAGTTTTGTTTGGTCCAGACATTACCCGAGGTCCAATCTTGCCCTGCTCGGGTTTCTTTTTTGGTGATCAATTTTAGCTCACCATTTTCAACTACCGCATTTTCACGCCAGCGACTACTGGCCACTAAAACATGTTCAGTCGGGCCATTTTGTGAAATCCAGTTTTCTTCTAATTGTTCATTGGCATAATCAAATTCATCATTCCACAGCAAATTCCAATCGTCTAAATTCAACTGCGTGCCAGCAACTTGACTAGCGGGAGCCATGCTGGTGTTAGCTATGTCACTTTTTGCGGCAGCTTCTTCCACAAAAGTAACACTATTACACGACATCAATACCCCTGTAACAGCAACACAAGTTGCAATACTACTATTTATAATTTTCATGTTTAATCCTATTAACTCGAACTCAATTCAATTCAAAACAAATCACTTAACCACTGTAAAAAACCTGACTTCTCAGCCGCTTTGGGCTCAGTATCAATGCCACTTTTAGCACTACCAAACCTTTGTTGATAAAGGGTTTGATGTAATTCTTTAGAAGCATCTACTAGTTCTTGATAAGGAATATCTGTGGTACTGACAAAACCAACATTATAGTTTTCACCATCGTGGGCTCTGCCTGTAATAGGCGAATCTATATATTGAAACCAGTGAGCACCTACCATATAAGGATTATCGATAACGGTTTTCATATAGTCTTGCCACATACGTCCACGATCTTTTTGATCTTCAGCATGCACAATACCTGGATGAGGCACACCTATATCAGTAGAGCCCATATGAAATTCACCAATAATACTAGGCATATCCAAATCAGCTAAAAATCCCCACTCACTGCTATCTAGCCCTTCGCGATAATAGTTATAACTAATTACATCTGCATATTTTTTAGCGGCCACATGCGCTTCAGGAGAAGTGCCCCAAGAAGTAAAACGAGCGCCCATATATAGATGATTAGGCATTACAGTATGGATTGCTTCACTGACCACTTTAAAATACTCAGAAGCATACAGATCCAGTAACTCAGACATATCATTTAACATGGCTTGATTAAAATCTGTCACTTCTTTGTAGTTCACGCCTTGCTCAAGGGTTTGCCAAGACGGCAGGTCACGTTGCCAAGCTTGACTTAACTTAGCAGCGGTTTGGTATTTACTTTGTAAATGGGACACAAAAGCAGCTTTAGTCGGACTGTCGCTGGCAACACGGCTCAAGGCATCTAAGACAATACCGTAACGGCGAATAGGTTCGCCCTCCCCCCCCCAACTCATTTCATTATCAATAAACACACCCACACACCAAGGGTTATTCAATACTTCTTTAGCAATCACTTGGGTAGTGATATTGGCGCGTTTTACAAATTCCGGATCAAATGGGTCAGGCATGGCTCCCCAATAATCAAAACCAGAACTAACCTTTTTAAAGTCACCGATTATCCAACCATTGGCAAAATAAGGTAGGCGTTTATTTTGATAAAAAACGGGATCAACCCAATTTCCAGTAGAGGTAAATCCCCAATCCAACATACGGTCAACTGTAGTATCACGCCACTGAGTCAAATAAGAACCACGAGCATTCTCACCATAGCGTCTTTCTAAATTGGCTTGATAAAAACTAAATACCTCACCATGAGGCATAGGCCCTTTATGAGCACTACGACGATAGCCGTAATGTTTAGCAAGCGGATCATCGTATTCAGGCAACCATTCAAACATGTCATGGCGCTGTTTATTGGCGATATATTGTGTTTTTCTTACTTCTGTATAGTCTCCACTAATACCTTGAGAGTCTTCTGGGGTGACATCATTAGGATCCACATAACGTACACTGTCATCTTTAAAGTCAACTCCGGTAAAAGTAGAGGTATTCGACATACGAATATTGGCAATACCAGAAGAAAAGAATAAGTAGCCTTCGGGGTCAACCAGTGACCATTTTCCATCTACTTTTGCAGTGCGAAAATAACCTGTTGCTTCTAACTTAGGACCGTCTTTCCAACCACCAAACTTGCTTCTTTCTGCTGGTACTGTTGAAACAGAAAGTTGCGCTAATTCAGCATTGGCAACAGCCCGTAACTCTTCTTCAGAATGCACTTTAAGTGAATATTCTCTATCCGCTCTTTGACCAAACTTATCTACAATATTAACCAAACTATTCACGTCAGTTTCTGGAGATTGCACAAACCTAACGTTATCGATAACTATCTTGGTGCTATGAATAGCTGAGTCCACATAAAATTTTAATGCTTGTACCTTTGTGTAATCTTCTTTTGCCAACCCACCACGTAAAATCATCTTATGTGCAGCAGATTTAAACGACGGAGGTACATCTCGTAAGCCAGTATCTGTATATAAATCTTTACCGGCCAACTCAAAATAATAGGTACCAGTCTTACCAGCCCCAATACCTACCGAACGACGCTGAGTAGCACCATTTCGACCTGTGACATTTACAATTAAATTCACTGTTGTATCTGAAGGATTATACGCTTCAAACCCCAATACAAATTCATCAAACTTATCGATAGTCCATGGCGACTGAGGTTTGAATAACACACCAGATGAAGCGTGCTGATTGGAAAAACTAATTTCTAAAGCGGATGATTTTTTACTTGTCACTAGAGACATCCCGGCATTGTCTGTAGAAAACTGGCTTGGGATCTTACCTCCTTCAAAGTCAGCCAACACAATCGCCTCTTTACTTTGTAGTAAAGGGTTAGTCAGGGAATGCACGTGAGAAGTCAGGAGTAAAGCGCTCACTGCTCCCGCAAAAATATACCTACACTTTTTCATTTGTAACAACCTCAAGAAAATGGTTCTATTATAGTAACAATGTTCAATCCTAGCACAAGGATTGAATATTGTTAACTATTTACTATGGGTTGTTTTTTTGTATGCTACTGGGCAGAAACTAATCAGTCATACTCATGGATTTAATAGGGTGGCTTCATAAAGCGGTATGAGTAAACCAAAGTTCTTTTCGGTTCAAGGGTAAATTTGCAGACTCATCAAAAGCTTCAATTTTAAATATTCGCCGCTTAGTCAAATTAGCTCGAGCAACATCTTCTGCAAAATATTGATTAAACAGCTTATCAAATGAGCCATCTTTAATAGTTTCATTCAGCCCCAATTCAATAATTTTAGCTAAGTTTTTATTCTCGTTAGCCACAAAAAAATACAAGGCAGTAGGATAATAAAGCGCAAGAGTTTGCTCTACAGCAACTGCATCTAAGTTGTAGAGCTTTTTCAGACCATATCTCTAGAACCGAACGAGGGAAATAATCAAAACGAGAGTGTAATAACATCTGCATTAAACTATCTGTATTCATTGCAGTAACTAAATTGAAATTGTTGAGCTGTAGAATACGTGTATCTGTCCAATTATCCCCCTGCCCGACCATAGGTACTTTAAGTTGCTCTACTGATTCTATATTTGAAAATAAACTTAATTCAGCTTGTCTAACAAAAAACAGTCTTAGACCTAACAAGCCCTTGAATAAAGGAATACGAATTGGGGAAGATGTTAATTCCAATTCTTTATTGGTATGCATCCAAGTCACATCAAAAAGTTTATCTTTTAATAATTTAGCCCTGCGACTGGTAACAACTGTAGGAATAATCACAGCTTCAGTTGTATGCTTACACCAGACTTGCTTAAAGCTAAGTGCAGCAGTTCACTTAAATATTGTGACTGTTTAGCAAAACGTAACTCATCTTTGCCAACAACTGTGTAACGAATGTGAGTAGGGCTGGTATTGACATGTTCATTTATCAAGGTCGTAGCAACATTTGCAATACAAGCCGAAGAAAAGAACAGAAAAGCCATGGCCAAAAGAAACGGTACGCGCAGAGATAAAAACATCTTAGCAATCCCCATTTAGACTCTCTCAAAACGAAAACAATATGAAACTATACAACAGAAGTTGTTCTAATATTGAACCACTTAGAAATTAACCCAGCAGCGATCAAAAAACATTATATTTAAACAATCAAAAAAATATTGGGTCTCTGTATTCCAGTATCTAGTTAACAGAGATCATGTTTATTGCAGTAGTTATAAACATAATGCGACAAGAATAATCAGCGCCATCCAAATAGGTTGTTGTTTTAATTTAGTAAAGAACAGGGACTGCTGCTTTCCTTGAAATCAGTAAGATTTCTATACTCACCAATTTTCAGTCAATAAATCGTCAGATAAAATAAAATACAATAAAATGTAATGGAAGAACGTGATGATGCAGAGTTAAAAGACTTAGCAGCATGAGGCAGTAAATAGCTGTTCAAAAAAGCCGTTAGCTACTTTTTTAAAGTAGCACAGTGCTTTACAGTTATTTGTCATTTATATTTTGTCGGGTTCCACATGACTGCCATTTGATTTTTCTGATAAGTTTTGAATTTGCCAGTTCTGTAAGGATGTGGCAGTCATTCTTGTGTGGTCATAGTTGATCAGTTTTGAAATGACATACTTAATATTCGGGTATAATTCATAAGCTTCATCAAAATACATTTGAGCCTGTTCAACGGTATCTTGCTCATCTTTTAACATTGCCCATTTTGTATATAACCCATATGCCAGATTACTTTTAGCCATACCGTATATTTTGAGGGAAAGTGCTTTGCGGCTTGCTTTAATTGAACCATCAATGTCTTGCACTTTATAAAACAAAAAAGCCCCGTAATTCCCCCTTATCCATGCATCATCAGGGTTAAGCTCTATCAGTTCTAAATATGCTGCATTTGCTTTAGTGTAATCATTCTTGCCTGCATACAAAGAGGCTGTGGCCCCCAGAGCGTTTCTGTATTCTCTACTGTCAGACTCAACTAACTCCATTACCATTTTGTAATGTTCAAGGGCGACACCACGTTTGCGCTTTTTGTTTTGAAGTAATCCCCAACTTAAATGCAAAGAAACTTCATCGGCATGCATTTTTGCTGCATTAAATAAGGCCACATGAGCTTCGCCATATCGTCGACTTTTGATCAACATATCGGCCAAGGTAATATAAGCTTGCGCATATTTAGGCGATAACTGTATCGCTGTATGTAGGTGTTTTTCTGCCACTGCCAATTCACTAGGAATGTAATAGTTACTATTAATCATAGCTTTACTAATCGCGACTTTTGCAAGCTCTCTATAAGCCGGAGAAAATGAATTATCTTTAGCTACTATTGCTTCTAGCTGTATTGCTGCCTGTTGTAACGTGTCCTTTTCGCCCCGCCAAGCATTGACTTGTTTTCGTATTTGCATTAACTCTGCGTATATCAAAGGCTGAGCTAATTTATAGGCATTTTCAACAGGGTTTATTGCTAAATTACTAAAAGTGTCATCAAATTCAACAACATACCCCTTCACCTTATCGATGGTAGAATAGTCATCAGAAATATCTGGAGCTCGACCACTATTAACTCTTGATAATAGTCCCTTACTTACAGTTAAATGAGCATAATCTCGACTTTCTAAGTCAGAGCCTCGCTCTAACCAATATCTCATTTTAGGATGCAGAGTTTGACCACATGACCATTGCCACTTACCTTCAATGTCTTGATCTGATAATCCGACCCAAACAGGCTTAGTGTTGCCGTTAATCGCTCTAAGCAAATGTATGTAGGTAAGTTTATCTTCTGTATCAAAACAAGCTAATTTTCCCCCGAGATATTTAGCTTCGGCATCAGCATCATGCCAATTCGTTGTATCAAAAATGACCGTGTATTTTTTGCCTTTATAAACACCTGAAAAACTATTATCCCTATTAAACCGATTGGGATTAACAACTATTTCTGGTGATTTTATTTTTGGTGAAGGAATTTCCAGACTTAGATTCCTGTCAGCAGGAGTAGATTGATTAGCTGCCAGTACATCATTACTAATAGCAGCCAATACGGCAAATAATATTACATTTTTCATTACTGTCCTTGTTAAAATTAATCAAATACAAAGCTTTTCTGGCAATGAATTCAGCTATAAAAATGGCAAAAAATAGTAACATACCTAAAAACATTTTTATAATCTGAACGGTAAGCTTGCAACAAGCTTGCTAGATACAACAGCCAAGTCCACAGTGACCGTAATTTAGATTCCGCCCTAGATACACAATAATACCTTTGCCCAACACATCAATAGTCGCCAGATTTTAGTCACCTCTGTGTTCTTTGTGCTCTCAGTGGTTGACATTTTTTGCTTTTCTACTTTTAACTGCCCCACTCTGTTTTGTCTTTTCCTCGCGGCTCGAATTTCGTAGCTAGCTACTGCTTGATTCTGCCATAGTCTGCTTTCCTCCTAATTTTCTACAAAAAAAACCCGATAACCATAAGTTATCGGGTCAAATTATTTTAAGGCAATCTTATATATGATTACGCTTATTATCTAACATTTAAAAAGCATAGTTTAGACGTGCGTAGTAGTAACCACCTTGCCAGTCAATCATATTGCCTGACCAGTAAACGGCACCACAACATTCATCACGATTTAGGCTACCATCAACCATTACTCCATCTTCGTCTGGGTAAGTATCAAAGATGTTTCTAGCGCCGGCTGCGACACTGAGGTTATCAGTTACTTGATAGTTAGCTTCAATATCAAACAGTACACTTGGATCGTATTCTTGGGTTACAGTCGCATCACTATCAATAGCATTCTCATAAGCACCATAGAAGTTCGCTCGAATAACAATACTCAGCATATCAAAGCTATGTTTAGCTGATAACACAGAGCGCCATTCAGGAATTGCATTTTCAACATCAAATTGCGCTTCCCCATTCAATGCGTCTGAAGCTTTATCAATTTCAGTTGAGTTATAATTCACTGAACCGGTTAATACAGTATCCCCCATAGTGTAACTTGCCACAAAATCAAAACCTGTAGTGGTGGTATCAAATGCATTTTGGAAGTAACGCACACCACCAATAGTATTGGCTCCGACCACACCTGCAGCATCAAGAGCTAAATAGTTTTCGTAATCATCCCCCGATGTTGGATCAGTTGATACATCTAGCGTTGAAATAGCGTAAAAGCGATCTTCCAATGCAATACTGTACATATCAAAAGTAATATTTAAGTTATCTACATTACCGGTGAAACCTAGCGTGTAATTCAATGACGTTTCTGCTTTTAACGGATCAGCACCTAGAGCTTGACCTACTGCACTACTAGCGGGGAATAAACCTACCGCTACTGGAAAACCATCAGGCAAAGTAGTGGCGACGTTAGTGGTACCTTGCTGACCTGGAGTAGGTGCACGGAAACCTGTGCCTAAAGAACCCCGTAAATTAAAGTCATCACTTAAACTGTATTTAAAGGCTACTTTACCCACTAATTCAGCCCCAAAATCAGAATAGTCTTCGTAACGCATAGCGGCTTGAATGTATAAGGCATCACTTAAATCAGAGCTTACATCTAAGAATATACCGGCCATGTCTCGTTCATATTTACCCGAGTATTCACTTGAATAACCAGGGAAACCATTAGAACCCACTCCTACAGCTTGATAAACAGGATCATCACTGTTGGCACAATCTAAAGTTGAACCATTGGCGATAACCGCTAACCCAGTAGGTGTTGCCACATCGTTTTCACAGAAACCCCATGGGTCTGGTAATGAATATGGACCATCAGTGTAAGAAGCCTCATCACCGCCGGTTAATTCATAGCTTTCTTCCATGTAAGTTAAACCAAAGGCAAACAATACATCTGAATATAAACCTAAATCAACATACTGAGCAAAATCAGCAGAAAACTGTAACTCTTCGTTAACTAATTCACCCGGAGTGAATGAGATAGGAGAAGCAGATCCCATTGAAGGGTTGATTGTGTTATTTAATGTATAGGCAATTTCGTTTGAGCCAAAACGACCACTGAAGTCATAAGTCATTTCATTAGCGAACTCACCTTCTATACCGCCAACTATCGAGATATCTGTGATATCACCGAAGAAGCGAGGGGTGAAACCGCCTGGGAATTTTTCAAGGGGACTATAGATAGAGCCGTCTTCTTCACGTATATCTTCAATGGTACCATTACCTGGGTAACGATAATAGAAAGTACCATCTCCTTCACTGGCTGAGTAGTTACCAAAGGCATAAATTTTAGTAGTGTCACTTAATTCATAACCTGTGTTGAAGAATAACCGTGTACCTGATGTATTGGGCTGCCCCCAAGGTTGCACTACGTCTTCGCCACCTAAATTAGCATCGGCTAATCCATCGATAAAACTTTGCTCAGTGTAACCCGATACAGAAGTGTCTAAGCCGTTTAAAAAGTCAGGGCTATCCACATCTACACAAGCCCAACTTTCACAATATTGTTCGCCACGATTTGTAGAACTCGAATCTGAATATTCCGCTGAAATACTAAGGAAACCTTTAGTACCTAGAGCAAAGCCAAGGTTCCCGGCCATGGTAATTTGCTCACCATCCCCTTCATAAAATTGACCAGTATTAATAGAGAATGACCCTCCTTCGTCATTGTCTTTTAATACAAAGTTAATTACACCTGCAATGGCATCTGATCCATATTGAGCTGCCGCTCCATCACGTAATACTTCTATGCCTTTAAGAGCAGATGAAGGGATAGTCGCCACATCTGGTCCTTGGGTTCCCGAGCCAGAAGTTTGCACTAATGCAGAACGATGACGGCGTTTTGAATTAACTAAAACCAGTGTTTTATCTGTGGGCATACCACGTAAGGTAGCAGGACGGATAAAAGATGCCCCATCAGAAATTGGCTGCCTGCCTAATGAATAAGAAGGAACTAAGGTTTTTAATACATCATTGGTATCGGTAAAGGGCACCGAAACAAGATCTTCTTCACTGAATACATCTACAGGTACTGGTGAATCAGCTATCGATCTAGGAGCCCCTCTTGAGCCTGTTACCGCTATTTTTTCAATAAATTGGTTTTCTTCAGCGTCAACTGATTGTGCTTCTTGTGCGAAAGCTGTCGTTAGGCCAACCATGCTGATTGACCATGTCGCTAAGCCAGTTTTTATCGCTTTGCTGAGCATATTTTGCTTTAGCATAGTTTTCCCCTCGGTTTGTTTAGTTAGTGTTTACTCAATTGCCAGGTGTTGTGACTAGGTAGTTATTATTGAAGTATGTGCCGCCGGCTAGTCATCAGCAGCACAACTAAATTATTCAGATATCGTTATTCAGGTTTGGCGATAACCATTTCGATCTCGATCAACATGTTAGGACCGCCTGCTAAACCAGCAATTTGAAATGCTGAACGGGCAGGTTTATTCGGTTGTTCTTTAGTGCCGAAATACTTAACATAAGCTTTCATAAATCCAGCAAAATCCATTTTTCCGTCCATAGTGGGATCACCCACCATGAAAACTTGCATCTTGATTACGTCGCCAAAATCCACGCCCAATTCTTTCATTGAGCCTTCAAAACGTTTAAACACATTTAACGCTTGAGTTTCAGTGTCGCCATAATATTCACGACTGCCTCTTTCAGCTTTAGGATCAACAGGACCTGGCACCATGCCACTATGAAAAATCAAAGTGGTATCTGGAGTCACTTCTACCGCTCTAGAAATGGGAAATGTACTGTTATTAGGTAATGCATGACGGGTCACATCAGCCAAAGTGCTAGCGGCAAATAATGTAGTGGCTGCAAATAAAATACTTTTTTTCATAAAACTACTCCTCGGATTTACTTTAATTTTTGGACATAGGCAGCCAGATTGGCTGCATCTTGTTCTGACGATATAACACCACTGGCCGCTTTCATTTGCTGACCAAAAGTGTCTTGTGCTTTGGAACCACGGATCCCTTGGCGAAAATGATTGAGTTGGGTCAAGATATACCAGTCATTCAAACCACTTAATCTTGGCGCCCCTAATGCTTGGTTTCCTTCTGCGTTTTTGCCATGACACGCGGCACAACTTTGATAAAGCTTTTCTCCTGCCGCAGCATCTGCAAACAGGCTAGGTGTAGGCTTAACGGAATGCGTTTTGGTCACCCAAAGGGCAATGTCAGATATTTGCTGGTTGGAAAGATTCCCCACCATACGCATCATTTCTTCACCCGTAGCATCTTCGGGATGTGAACCTCGTATTCCGTTTTTAAAATTCTTTAACTGACGCTCGACATACCACTGTGACAAACCGGTTAACCTAGGTGCGCCTATATTTTGATTACCCATTAACTGTGAGCCATGACATACAGTGCAGTACTCAAGTCCAACAGGAGTCGGGGCTTCTGAGGTATTTGCACTGATAGTTAGGCTAGTGAAAAGCAATAAACTTGAAATAACTTTAACTAACATGAGACAGATCTCCTTGGCCGATATTTGCACCCAGTAATTTATTCAACTGTTGTAGGGCTTGTTCACTCGAAGCTAATGCGCCTTCTTGCCAACCACTGTGATGACTGATTTGATCACCAATCATGAAATGACGGCCTTCGGGTTTCTGCAATAAGTGGTAGTAAGTTTCGAAGTCTTCAGGACTCATTCGCATACCACAACCCATTTGATGGTTCATCCGAGCCCATGGGATCGAGATGCCGTTTTCAATATATTTGCTGTAGCCAGGATGAATTTTTTCACCTGATATCGCGCCTACTTTTAAACGCTCTTCAGGTGACATATTTTCAAACATGGCACTGACTTTAGAGTTCCAGGTATAAGCACCTAGCAAGATTCCCTTCTGCGCATGGATATCGTGAGACGGATACCAAAGTTGTGCCACGGGCTCAGAGGTATAACTAATGCCACCGTAAATACCATCTCGCTCCCAAAAGCGCTCTTTCATTTGATAAGCAATTTTAAATAAATGGCCACGTTTGATGCTGTCTAAGCCTGACTGATAGGTCGCAGAAAAATTATTTTCGATACCTGCCATAAAATAAGCTGGAATATTATTAAAACAATAATCAGCTTTAACTGTGTGTAACTGTCCGCCTTGTTCGTAAGTAACCTCTACCCCTTGCTCTCGATTGTAGATTTTCTTAACTTGGGCATTTAACACAGGTTGAGTTTTAAGATTTCTAAGGAAACCTTTTACTACAGCGTCCATTCCTCCAATTGGCTCCATTAACGGTTCACACCAATCGTAAAGTTCAGCACCTAATAATCCGCCATACCAAAAGCTACTATCCAGCATTTCTTTTAATTCAATTGGCGTATGAGGAACTGGATGCTCTAACATTCTGTCGGTAGTTGAACCTGCACGTCCGCTGCCTCGGTATTTACCATTTTCTGTTAAATCACCGTAAGCCTGAGAAAATTTCATTAACTTGGCTACATCATCTTCACTTAAAAGTTGGTCAAATTGATTAGAATCCGCAGACTTCCACAACAGTTCAGACATTAAACCGCGCACATCTGTGTGGTATTCGATAATACGTTTAGGTTTACCACCTAAAGATTTATCATCATGGAAATAGGCCATCTTGCTACTGTTAGCTTTGATCTGTAATGGCACATTTAATGTTCTACAATAGTGCAATAAGCGTCTGTGATGACCAGGGATACGTGCAGGACCACAGTTAAAAAACAAATTTTCTTGCTTATCAAAATTACAAATTTGTGGATTACCCATTTCGTCAATCTTGTCACCGTGGCGCACGGTTAAGTTACGTCCACCCGGTCGAAATGATGCTTCTAGGATAGTGCAGTGGTAACCTGCTTTTTCAAGTTCTAATGCGGTAGATAAACCAGCTATTCCAGCTCCTAATATCAGTGCTGTTGGTTTATTACCTGCAGCTGCTGGTTTAATTTGTACAGGTCCCGAATAGGTATCTTCTGGCATCATGCCAAGAGCTAAGCTGGTTTTTAATAAAGCCGAAGATCCACCCGCGGCCCCTACATAAGCAAGAAACTGTCTTCTAGTAATATTAAGCATAAATTAGTTAACTACTTCCTAAATTAGTGTCTACACACACTTCAAATCAGGATGCTATGCTAACCAAATGGTCTACTCTGCAGAACGCAAAATAATATTGTGCAGTACTATATTTTTTATATAGCCCCTATAAACACTGGCCTCACCCAAAATAATTTCATGGAATTTTCATCGCTATGGCATCAATTTTGCGAGGGATAATCAGTCAACTCACTCAAATTGTATTTCTTTACTATTTCTTACAGGTTGTTTTTTCACTCCTACAAAGAATGGACAAAAGATAAATATCACACAGCCGTATTTGGGATAACTATGAACAGTAAACAACTTCAATATTTTTTAGCCACTGCAGAGCAGGGTAGTATCACAGCCGCTGCGCGAGCTGTTGATGTGGCGCAGCCTGCCATTAGTTTACAACTCGCCAATTTAGAACATGAATTAAAATTGAAGTTATTTGAACGAGACTTTCGAGGTGTACAACTCACCGAAGCTGGCAAGATATTCGAGCAACACGCCAGAATAATATTGAACCAAATACAACAAGCCAAAAGCGAATTAATCGGCAATCAAAATGACTGTGGGGGTAAAGTTGTAGTGGGACTCAGCCAATCTATTTGTAATGTATTGTCTGTGGATTTACTGACAGAAATCGAACATAGATTCGCCAATATAGAAGTCATTTTTCGGATTGGCCCTTCAAACGTGGTACATACCTGGTTCGACGAAAACGAGGTAGATATTGCCATAGGTTATCAACATGACAAACCACTGGCAGCACAAGCGAATACTATTGCGCTCATTAGAGAGAATTTGTATTTGTATATCTCACAAAAACCGCAAAACCCGGTTTATTGTGAATTAGCTTTGTTTGGTTCCATTCCATTTGCAGATCTTCAGCATTATGAAATTTTTACGCCTGCTGAAGACGATGCTTTATATACTCTACTTACTACTCAAGCTCAAAAGATGGATATCACCTTAAAAAGAAGAGACGCTTTTGGACAATTAATGACAACGTTGCATTATGTATCCCAAGGCATGGGGTTAATAATAGCGCCATCGTCTTCCGCTTTTCATTTAGAACAAGGAAAGCAACTTCGGCCAATTAAAATTATCCAACCCAATTTGCAGCACAAAGTTTATCTAAGAACGACAGAACAGAAAAAAAACACCCCTGCTGTAAAAGTGGTATTTGAATTAATCAGAGAGGTCACGGCCAACAATCATGGTAAACAACATTGGCGAGGCACATTATTAGACAAAAAATATGCACTCCCCGCAGTTAATAATATTGAAGAATTAGTGGCAGGTTAACGCAGAATAGCTAAGGCCTGTTTCCCAGTCATTCCCAGTGAGACACCTAGTTTAGCGGCCTCTTTTGACAGTGCCACTATGGGTTTGGCTAACATTTCATCATGGCTATTTACCCCAGTGACTATGGCGCAAGCTTCATTGGTTTTATCACAAGTGCTAGCATTCACATAACCACAAGCTAATAAGCCTTTTTCACCTTGGATGGTCAATAAAGGTAATTTCAAGTCGATCCTTTCTTTCTTTAATTCACCCCAATTGAACGTCTCTGCTTGTAAGCTAGAAACAAACAACATACTGAAGAATACAACAACAAGACTTTTCATTTTCTACCTTTTTATTAGCAACAGCATGACCAGTATGATCAGCCTACCAAAACATTTGTGCAGAATTAATGCCATTGCTTTTAATCTTAGCTAATACACATGTTTGTCAAACATTAGGCCATAAAAAATTGAGTAATCACTTATGGCTATTGCACAAAACTGGCTCAAGAATGTGCTATTTGGAAGCAAAGAAGCAGTATATAGGAGGAAATAACGGTGAGATTAAAAAGCAAAATAACACACTGGTTTGATTATTCTTTTACTATTTATTTTTCAATGTAGAAAACTTAAATTACGATTATATAAGGCTATGTTCCATGGCGGTTATCACTGCGCGCGTTCTATCTCTTACATTAAGTTTGGCTAATATTGTCGATACAGTATTACGAATAGTGCCGTCTGAATTATGTAAAGCACCAGCTATTTCATTGTTAGAATAACCAGCTGCAATTAGCCGTAATATTTGAGTTTCTTTTGATGTCAGGGTTTCGAATAATTGATTAACAACATTAACGCCAGCGATTAAATCATGGTTTTGAACCTGTTCAGTGATAGCGGGTTGGATCCACAACTCGCCATTAATAATGCAACGAATAGCCGATATCAGAGATTCTAAGCTAACATCTTTTCGTAAGTATCCTTTAGCCCCTAGCTTCATACATTTAAGGACTAAATCGTGCTCATCAAAAGTGGTCAATACAAGCACCGGACAAGCAATGTCGGCACTTGCCATATTACTGAGTACCGATAAGCCATTAGTTTTAGGCATACGAATATCTAGTAAAATAATATCAGGATGATACTGCGTACAAACAGAATTGACATCACAACCGTCACTAAGCTGAGCCACAACAGTAATGTCATCGGTTAACTCCAGCAAACTACAAATACCGAGCCGAACTAAGTTTTGATCTTCAACTAACAACACTCGAATTGTCATATTTAATGTCCACTCCATGGGAATTTGATGGTTAAATCACATCCAGTTGATAAATTTTCAACTGACAAAGCACCGTCAATCTGATGAATACGCTCAGCCATTCCCCGTAAACCATTACCAAACATTACATTGTGAGTCGATTGACCGTTATCCTTTATCGACAGTAATAAATTTGTCTGTGTTAACTTCAAACTAACTAAACACTCTGTTGCATTGGCATGTTTAATAACATTGGTAATGGCTTCTTGTACACAGCGGAAAATAACAGTGGCAAGACGGACGTTAAGTTGATTGGTGTTGAAATTAATATCAAATGTAACCGGTAAATTTGGAATGTCTTGAGTTAAAAGTAACAGTGCTTGGTCGAGCTGAAAATCTTGTTTATCGCGAATATCTGATACTGTTTTTCGCACATCAGATAATAAACTATTAGCAATAGATTTTGCTTGTAGAATGTGTGGCATTATTAAGTCTGTTTTTTGATGACTTGCTACTTCAAGCTGTAAACTTAATGCAGTTAAATTATGTCCAAGTGAATCATGTAAATCACGAGCAACACGCAAACGTTCATCACGTTTTGATGTATTTGATAACAACAGTTGGGTGGCTTTTAATTCTCTAATAAGTTGTTGGGATTTAACTTTTTCAGCCTCTTCGTTGATAAAACGATGGCTCGACATTACGGCAAATGAATTAAATAAACTAAGCAACAACACATTTTCAAAAAAGTAGGGGAAACCGGTAACAAAGTAATTAGTTAGAGCGCCAATTACAGGAAGAAAACAGCCTATGATAATCGCGGCTTTTAAAGAATACAGTCTAGGTAATTGAGCGACAATAATAATCGCTAAAATGCCGATCAGGCCGAAATGGAAAATAGTGCAAAGCGCCGCAGTCGCAACACCTGACAACCATAAACCTAAGCTATTAGCTGGTATTTTAAAGCGTTTATTGAATGTATCTCCGTGTAAGAAATAACCAAAAATAAACAGTAAAAACAACGACACAACTAATGCAACGTTTAATGGTGTTGGTTGTAATGTTTGTAGGTCGATATCTGTGTTGCCATTAAACCAACTGATCAAACAAAACAGCATAACAGCTGCCCATGTTGTAATGGCGAGTATTAGGCCACCACCTTCAATTTTCATCCATGTAATCCAATAAGATAAATTCCATCGCATTATGTCAAACCACTCATTCCTTTAAACGTGACAAATGTCATGAATATAAATTTTGTAGTGTAAATGAATATCAGCTCTTAACACTAGAGTAATTGTCAGTGAATAAATAAAAAGAATACACCTTATGACATTTGGCACCTGTAAGTTCGATTTCTGTTGCATAAACTGCCATTTTTACAAATAGGTAAATTTATAATGAACTCTAAAAAGCTACTATGTGTTGTTAAGTTACTCATACTAATATTACTTGCTAAACAGAACCCTACTTATGCCCAGCAAGCTCAGATACAAAATAATCAGGCTTGGCAAATAAAAGTGGGGGCTGCGGCTATTGCTTCAGCACCGGCTTGGGTGAGTAATGATGAGCAAGTGTCGGCGGTACCCTATTTTTCAGCACAACATGGCAATTGGTCGTTTGGTGTTGAAAACTGGGTAAAATATCAACTTCCTATTACCACAGACTTAACTTTGTCATGGGGGCTAAATCCAAGAGCCGATGGATTTGATCCTGAGTTTTCATTGTTTAGTACTTGGTCAAAAGATGATGTGTTTGACAGCTATGAGTCGCGAGATCCAGAGCTTTTGCTACATTCTAACGTGCAATGGTCGTGGCTTAGTATAGGTTTAGCATACGATGTAACTGATAATTCAGCTGCCAGTAGTGGCAACATTAGTTTAACTGTCCCCGTATTTGATAACCACCGCGGTATGCAAATAAAGGTATCAATAGCAGCGGATGCTTTTAGCAAAGAATATGTGAATTACTACTACGGAATTACCTCACAACAAGCCAATTTAAGCCTAGGGCGCAATGAGTACTGGGTTGATGAGTATGCTGTAAAAATGTCGATGGGCATTCAAATGATTTACCCCTTTAATCGTCAGTGGTCGCTAATGACTCACTTAAAATACACTCAGTTAGACGATCTGATAGTAGATAGCCCACTTATTGAAAACGACAATGAACAACAAGCAATTATGGCCTTAGTCTACAGCTTTTAAACAATGGATAAGAGCCAGAAATAGCGACGAACAGCAAGCAAAAGATAAAAGCGATTCACCAAATGGATATAACAGAATTAGTAGATAAAGGAAGTGAACAAATGTTAGTTGTGACTACAGCTATATTTCCATTGATTTAGCTGGCTGTTCCCCCTATCATTTATTCATCTATAAACACTAAGAATCAAAAATAAAAATTGATTTCAAATAAGAGCATTTAATCATGAGTTCATCATCTTCAATTCCCAAAATAGTCTTTGGTACTAGTAGTTTAGGTAACTTATTTGTTGAACTTGATAGCGCGACAAAAAATCAATTAGTACAAGCCGCCGTAGAAAACAGCCAAGGTATCCCTCTTTTTGATAGTGCCGGTAAATACGGAGCGGGCCTAGCGTTAGAATCATTAGCCGCCGGATTAAAAGCCCTAAAGGTAGCCCCAGACGCAGTTAAAATAAGTAATAAACTTGGCTGGAAGCGTGTACCACTGACCACACCAGAACCCACATTTGAACCTGGCGCTTGGATCAACTTGCAACACGATGCGGTACAAGATATTTCATACCAAGGAATTTTAGATTGTTATCACCAAGGTAATGAACTGTTAGGTGATTATGAATCAACCATAGTTTCTATTCATGATCCTGACGAATACTTAGCGGCGGCAAGTGACGAAGCTGATATTAAAAAGCGCAAACAAGATATTTTAGATGCTTATAAAGCGTTAATGGAATTGCGCGATGCGGGTAAAGTAGAATCAATTGGCGTGGGTGCAAAAGATGTTAGCGTTATCGACTTTATTAGTGATCATGTGCAACTTGATTGGGCCATGTTTGCTTGTTCAGTCACGCCGTATACTCATAAAGCATCAACCTTATGCTTATTAAAAAAATTAGGTAAGCAAGGAGTGAAAGTCATTAACTCTGCAGTATTCAACGCAGGTTTCTTGTTAGGTAGCGATAATTTTGACTACAAAAAAATCAGCCGAGAAACCCACCCAGCAGAATTCACATGGCGCGATAAATTTAATAATTTATGTGAAAAATTCTCAGTGTCACCTGCTGAAGTGTGTGTGCAATTTTCATTTTTATTCCCTGAAATTGTTTCTATCGCCTTAAGCTCTAGCTCGCCTAAACGAGTAAAAAGCAATATTTCATTAGCAACAGCTGAGATCCCAGCTGAATTTTGGCAAGCAATGAAAGACGAAAATTTAATTGATATTGATCTAGCCTGACACAGGGGGTAACGGGCAATGACACGTAGGCTAACATTGGAACGAAGCGACTGAGCCTAGGTGTTAATTTTTTATGATGGGTGACAATATTAGATAGTAAAAACTGTCTCCTATTTACTATCTACTGCTCCTAAACTGCTTTTTCTACCCCACTCTGCTTAGTCTGCTACCTTCTGTTTTGCTGCTTTCGTCTTTTGTAGGTCGTCCATTTATGGCGTCTATTTTATAAATTTGACGGGCTAAAGCCGCGACCTACAGTTGAGAAAAATCTTAACCAACTTTAATTCTGTGCCCCTCTGTGACAATTTTTTAGCTTTTAATCTCGTGGCTCGAATCTTGTAGCTTTTAACTGCTTTACACTGCAACATTCTGCTTAGTCTGCTACCTTCTGTTTTTACTGCTTTTCGTCTTTTGTAGGTCGTCCATTTATGGCGCCTATTTTATAAATTTGACGGGCTAAAGCCGCGACCTACAGTTGAGAAAAATCTTAACCAACTTTAATTCTGTGCCCCTCTGTGACAATTTTTTAGCTTTCAATCTCGTGGCTCGAATCTCGTAGCTTTTAACTGCTTTACACTGCAACATTCTGCTTAGTCTGCTCCACTCTGCTTAGTCTGCTTTATCCCAAAACACTAAAAAATAAATAACAATCAGCGAATTTGTTCAGCCGTTAGGTATAATAATAAAATCCACATTTGCATTACTATGTGGTCCTTTATATTTATGCAAATTAGGCAGCCAATATGTCACATAGTCACAATCATGCTCATCATCATGATGGTAAATTAAATCTTGCCGTTTTTATCAATATTTTATTAACTATTGCGCAAATTATTGGTGGTTTATTATCTGGTAGCTTGTCTCTTATTGCGGATGCATTACACAACTTGAGTGATGCAGGAGCCATTTTAATCGCCATATTTGCTAGACGGATTGCCAGAAGACCTGCCAATAGCAAAATGACATTTGGTTTTAAAAGGGCTGAAATATTAGGCGCCTTAATCAATAGTACGATCTTAGTTATTGTTGGTCTTTATCTGATATACGAAGCGCTTAATAAGTTTTTTGATCCACAACCAATAGACGGCTGGATCATCGTCTGGATCGCATCCATTGCACTAATAATAGATGCTTGGACAGCATGGTTAACTTATCAGTCTGGAGCTAAAAATAATCTCAATTTAAAAGCCGCCTTTATTCATAACATGTCAGATGCCTTAGCCTCTGTTGCAGTCATAGTGGCCGGCACTCTAATTATTTTATATCAATGGTACATAGTGGATTTATTAGCCACGATTGCCATATCAATTTATGTGATTTATCACGGTTATAGTCTGGCCAAACAAACTATGGTTATTTTGATGCAAGCCGTACCGGATAGCATTGATATTGATAAACTATGTGCAGAACTAGAAAGTTTAGAATCAGTAGCTAAAATTTGGCACCTGCACGTATGGCAGCTTGATGATAAAGAAATACTACTTGAGACAAGTTTAGAATTTCATGCAACTGACTCATTGCCTGATCTAGAACCGATCAAAACTATGCTCAAAGAAAACTATGGCATTCATCACGCCACCATAGAAAACAGTGCGAAGAATCTAATTGGCCATCATTGTTATGACGTCAATACCGCTAAATCATAAAGCAGTGGCTAGGAGGTAGTTTAAAGATTTAATTTTTACTTCGATCTATTGACTAGCTCCTATCTACTGCTTGTACGACTTACCACCAGCGGCTAATAATTTGCCGCTGGTGACTAAGCTATTAACTTACAAATGTTCTTCAGCAAATTCAGCCAACCTACTACGCACAACGCCGTCCAGGTTAATAGTGGCACTACCAGAGAAGTTTTTAAATTTCTCCACTATATAAGTTAACCCCGATGTTACTGCAGACAAATAATTACTATCTATTTGGGCCAAGTTACCACTACAAATTAATTTAGTGCCTTCACCACAACGAGTAATGATAGTTTTCAATTGGGCAGCCGTTAAATTTTGGGATTCATCTAACAGCACAATCGCATTTTGAATGCTACGGCCGCGCATAAAATTAACTGATTTAAACTGAATGTTGGCTTTTTCCATAATGTAATTCATGGAACCTTTTACGTTTTCATCATTTTTATGCAGCACTTCTAAACTGTCGGTAATAGCAGCTAGCCAAGGTGCCATTTTTTCTTCTTCTGTACCCGGTAAAAAACCTATTGATTCGGCAATTTCGGGTGTACTTCGAGTGACGATGATCTTATCGTACATATTCTTTTCGACCACCATTTCTAAGGCTGCCGCTAAAGCGAGTAATGTCTTACCACTACCTGCTGGGCCAGTTAACACCACCAAATCTATATGTGGATCGAGTAAAGCATGTAAGGCCATAGCTTGGCCGATATTTTTCGGTGTTATGCCCCAAGCTTTACGACCCATCAAACGTTCGTAACCTAAATCTAATATTTCTAAATGATCTTTGGTTACCGACTCCACTAAGCCGGCAAAGTGCTGGCTATCATCTAATAAAAATTCATTGACGTAGGCTTCAGGTAACACCTTACGTTCAATGGTGTGTATGGTATCTCTACCTTCTGTACGACTATCTACCGCCTTGATCTTTTCCCAAAAATCACCAGGAAACTGGTGGTAACCTTTAGATAAATATTTGATATCGGTGATCAACTGATCCGTTCGATAATCTTCAACGTGACCTAATCCTGCACCTTTAGCTTTCAGACGCATATTAATGTCTTTAGTGACTAGGACAACTTGTCGGGGGCTGAGTTTAGCTTGTAGATGTAAGGCACTGTTAATAATGCGGTTGTCGTTTTCGTTGCTGGTAAAAACCTGTTGTGATACTGGCATTCCATGATCAACAAATATCGACAAAGTACCAACTGGGGCGTTTTCACCGGCCACAAGACCTTTCATGGAAACACCTTGCATTAACTCTTCTGGAGTAGCGTCATGCAACAAGTCTTCCATAGCACGAATCGACACTCGAGCATCTCTGGCTACGTCTTTTTTGCTGTCTTTAATGTGGTCTAGTTCTTCCAGAACTGTCATGGGGACTACAACGTCGTTTTCTTTAAAAGATAAAAAAGCGAGAGGTTCATGTAGGAGGATATTGGTATCTAACACATAGATTTTTGTCTCAAGTACATCTTTTTTTGGCATCCGGCGCTCCTAAAGATTGGCAAAACAAACCTGTAATTGCATATTATGTCTAGTCTCAGGGCGCTAATGGTAAACAACTGAGCTTGAAACAAAACGAACCACAGGTTTACTAATCATCAATTAAATTCAATTGACCTATTAACAGTAAACCACTTTCTGCTGACAATCATCTACTTTTAGAAGTACAGAGCAATATTTTTGTTACAATGCGCGCCGCGAAATTTTAGGAGAGGGTAATACCATGGCTAAGCAAAACTTTTTTGCGCTCGGACAACGCTGGTTAAGCGACACAGAAACCGATCTCGGGTTAGGTACAATAGTGTTAATGGAATCTCGAACTATTACCCTATTATTTCCTGCTACCGGTGAAACCCGAGTATACGCTGCACAAACAGCTCCTCTCACGCGGATTGAATTTTTAGTGGGTGATACAGTAAAAAGCCACGAAGGCTGGGAAATGTTAGTGGAGCACGTCGAAGATATAGACGGGCAATTAATCTACATAGGTGAACGTACCGATAATCAAGAACCCGTTATCCTCAAAGAAACCTTTGTTGACCATCATTTTCAACTAAATCAACCAGAACAACGTTTGTTAAATGGTCAGTTTGATGATCCTAAGTGGTTTGATTTACGTGAACAATGCCTCACTCATCAATTTACCCATAGCACTTCCCCTCTGCTTGGCTTTGTGGGTGCACGAGTTGATTTGATTCCTCATCAGTTACACATAGCTTCAGAGGTGGGCAGTCGTCATGCCCCTAGAGTGCTATTAGCCGACGAAGTGGGTTTAGGTAAAACCATTGAAGCTGCACTCATCATCCACCAACAAATACTCACAGCTAGAGCCCAACGTGTATTGATAGTGGTGCCTTCGAGTTTAGTACACCAGTGGTTAGTAGAAATGTTAAGGCGGGTTAATTTAGCCTTTTCTGTTTTTGATGAAGAAAGATGTCAGGCTATGGCCGAGGACGCTAGTAATCCATTTGAAGCCGAACAACTGATCATATGTAGTCTAGATTTTCTGACTCACAATAGTCGTTACTACCAACAAGTATTAGAAGCCGAGTGGGACTTAATGGTGGTAGACGAAGCTCACCATTTAACTTGGTCTGAAGGACAACCTTCGCAAGAATATCAAGTGATAGAAGGCTTAGCCAATATCACTAAAGGTGTATTGTTACTTACAGCCACCCCAGATCAATTAGGTCACGAAAGTCATTTCGCCCGATTAAAACTGCTCGATCCGGCACGTTTTCATCACTACCAAGATTTTGTTAATGAAGAGAAAAAGTACAGTCAATTAGCCACGGCTATTAACCCCCTGTTATCTGGTGATGCTTTATCAGCAGAAGATATTCAAGCCATTAGCCAGTTTGCCGAGCCTGAACTATTAGAAAACATCAATCAAGCAACTGCCGAGGCAAAAACTAAGTTATTACATACTCTGCTTGATCGCCATGGCACAGGCCGCATGTTATTTAGGAATAGTCGTGCTGGGGTCAGTGGTTTTCCCATTAGAAAATTATTTAGTTATGCATTAACCCAACCACAAGAATATGCTCAGATATTGGCTGCAGAACCTGAAAATTTGCAATTACAACTGACCCCAGAGCGTCATCCTGACATGGTTAATTCCTGGTTCGATTTTGATCCAAGAGTGGAATGGTTTATTCAGCAATTAAAAACCCTTAAAGGAGAAAAAGTGCTGACAATATGTGCCAATGCCAGCACTGCTATGCAACTATCTGAGGCATTAAGAGTAAAAGCGGGCACAAGGTCAACCATTTTCCACGAAGGAATGAGTGCTGTAGATCGCGACAGAGCCGCTCATTATTTTGCTCAATCTGACGATGGAGCACAGGTACTTATCTGTAGTGAAATTGGTAGTGAAGGCCGAAACTTTCAGTTTGCCCATCATTTGATTTTATTTGATTTACCTTTGGTTCCCGACTTACTTGAGCAACGTATTGGTCGCTTAGACAGAATTGGGCAAAAACATGATGTGTGTATTCATGTACCGTATTTTGATATGAGCGCCCAACAAGTGCTCCTAGATTGGTATCATTTGGGTTTAGGTGCGTTTGAACATACCTGCCCTACAGGCATGGTGGTACATGAAGAAACCGAAGAGTTACTTGCTGCCTGTATCCAAGATCCTAGCAATATTGATGCATCAAATAATCTGATTAATCAAACCGCCAGTTTACATAAAGCGCTAAAACAAAAATTAGAACAGGGCCGAGACAAGCTGCTCGAATTAAATTCTTCGGGGCAAGGCCGTATTGATGGATTATTACAGCAAATTTTAGATGCAGAGCAATCTCCTAAACTCGAATTGTTTATGAACCGTTTATTCGATGGTCTCGGTTTTTTACAAGAAGATCATGGCGAAAGTTGTTATTTATTGCGCCCGACTGAAACCATGATTGGCCCACTTCCCGGCTTAGATGAAGAAGGCTTAACAGTCACCTATGAACGCACCACTGCCACGCTATTAGAACATGTACAATTCTTAAGTTGGGATCACCCAATGATCCAGCACGCAATGGACATGTTAACCACAGATGTGATTGGCAAAAGTTCAGTGGCATTTTGTCATGACAAAAGCCAACCACCTGGCGCTTACTGGTTAGAATGTTTATTTGTATTGTCAGCTAAAGCCGATAAAAAACTACAATTGGCTAAGTTTTTACCTCCCACGCCGTTGAAAGTATGTGTTGATGCCAAGCTCAATCTGTCAGATAAACACTTTATTCAATTAAGTCCCGTTAAGGGTAAAATGGGTAACCAATTAATTAATGCCTTAAAAACCCAGTTAGAGCAGTGTATAGAGCAAGCTCAAGAGCAAGCCAATATACAAGCTGAACAAGTAAAAAGCAGTCGTATTAGCCTGATGCAAGAATCTTTAGGAGATGAGCTTTCTCGCTTACAAAGTTTACAGAAAGTGAACCCAGCAATCCGAGATGAAGAGATAGAACATGTGGCGACACAAATCAATAGTTTGCATGAAACCATGAGCACTGCAAAATTAAATTTAGAAGCGGTCCGTTTAATTGTGAATAACCCGCAATAATATGGCTATTCTAAACTACGCACCACCAACCAACCCCTATTTAGATATCATCTATCAAGATGACGATATTTTGCTATTAAACAAACCTAGTGGTTTATTAAGTGTGCCAGGAAAAGCGTTCGAACACAGAGACTCATTACAAACTCGAGTACAAACTGTATTCCCAACGGCCACTGTGGTGCATAGACTTGATATGGCCACATCTGGCTTAATGGTAATGGCGTTAAATAAGCCAGCCCATAGGCACATATCTAAACAATTTGAACTCAGAGAAACCAGTAAAACATACATAGCCGTTGTGTATGGACACACTGCAGCAGAAAGTGGCACAGTTGATTTGCCGCTTATTTGTGATTGGCCTAATCGACCAAAACAAATGGTTGATCACGAAAGAGGTAAAAAAGCCTTAACCCATTGGTCTGTATTACAAAGAAACGAAAATTCAACTCGAGTCGAATTAAAACCTATCACAGGGCGCTCACATCAGTTGCGAGTGCATATGTTGAGCCTAGGCCACCCAATTATTGGTGACAGACTTTATGCCCATCCAGAAGCACTAGAAATGGCAAATAGGCTCAACTTACATGCCCTAACTTTGAGTTTTCGTCATCCACAAAGTGAACAAGCATTAAACTTTGAAACTCCAGTGCCTTTTTGAAGCGGAGAAAAGCAGTTGAAAGCAGTAAATAGGGGATAGGGGCAAGGAAATAGAAAAAGCAAAACGTTCGAGCTGAGAGCTATTAGCTTTTAAACTGCTTTAGTCTGCTTTTCAAAAATGGATTCCTGCTAACGACATGCAGAAATGACTGACTTTGAGGTTGGCTGATGTTCTTGCACCAAATCTCAGAGATTTAACTATCTGCTAGCTACTATTTGCTATCTACTGCTTTATAACTATTAAATCCATTCAACATTAAAGAACTGACCTGATCTTTCCGATATAGGGTAAACGACCCATTAAAGTTAGCTTGTTATCAAATACTGTTTACTTTTTTTACTTATATTAATCAGCAAATTAAGTTTTGCTGCACTTGATAGCCAGATGTTAAGACAACTGGATATTCAGCGTGGCCTGTTTCCTGACGAATATCAAAGTGTAGAATTAGACGGCCAACAGTATGTATATGTTCTACGTGAAAATACTACCCCCATAACCCGTGGTGTAGCGGTGCTGATTGCTGATTCAGGCGTTTCTATGCTCAGTCAACAAGGGTTGGCAATGTTGGCAACTAACTTAAATGGTCTTGGCTGGACAACATTACTCTTATCTGCACCTGACACTGCGTTTTATCCTTTATTAGAACAAGAGGCTGTCGCTGAAGAGAACAACTCCGCAGCAAGCACTGAGGAGGTTACGCCCCAAGCAACAACTGAGCAGCTACCACAATCCACCCACAATAAAACTGCAGAAAAGAGCTTTGATCCCATAGCTTTTAATAATCACCAAGCAGACTTGATTAAACTACTCGACGTGGCAGAGAAAAAAGTAGAAGAATATCCTGGGTTTTATCTAGTCGTAGGCCAAGGTACAACAGCCGCTTGGTTAACAAAAATTTTTGCTGAGGCCAAGTCGAACATTCCTGATGCATTTGTGGCTATTAGTCCATTTTGGCCTGACAGAGATTACAACCGACAACTGCCGCTTTTAATGGCTAGAAATCCTATGCCGGTGTTAGACATATATTCATTAAACGACAATTATTGGGCGTTAAGCACCACAAAAATAAGACAAAGCTCCGCGCTAAAAGGGTTAAAATTACATTATCGACAAAGACAATTAGTAGGTAATCCACAAGCCCAACAAAAATCCAATTATTTAGCTAAAGAAATGTACGGTTGGTTAAGTAATATGGGGTGGTAAATTTTCATACCAAGATGTTCAATAAATGCTCAAAAATACAATTTAATAACGTCATGTTATAAAAACGTTACAAATTAATTGTCGACAAGTTCTGCGAATCTCAAAAAAATCACTATACTTTAGTCTATCAATAAACAAAGAAGTGAAAGAAATTTAACCGTGGCCACAGTCGATCGTTTTATACAGCGCAAATCAAAACAATTGGCATTTTATGTTCGTGGATTCCTGCAAAATCAAATTACCTACTCAGAATTAGACCTGTTTTTTTGGGATACTATGGAAGAATGGACACAAATTAAAAGTGGTAAGCAAACCCCTTACGAAAGAATAGAACAAGTATTTTGGCACGTATTGCATCAAGTACATTATTGGCCACAAAAAACCTTATTAGAAGATGAGTATCTAAGAGAAGAATTAGAAATGTGTTTAACCTTTTTGGAAGGAAAAAGTGAATACCTTCTGCCTATAGACTGCATCGGAATTCGTCCTTAAAATTCTAATTTAATAAAAAAGCCGTTAGAGAAAGTCACTAACGGCTTGAAAACAGAGCTTAAATAGTTTGAGGTGTAAAGGGTAAGTCTCGATAACGTTTGCCTGATGCAGCAAATACCGCATTACTTAATGCTGGCGCAAAAGGCCCCACACCAGGCTCCCCCAAACCGGTTGCATCAGCATCACTCTCTATAAAATGTACATTCACTTTCGGCATTTCATTGATACGGATCACAGGATACTGATGAAAGTTTGAGTTTACTACGGCGCCATCTTTAAACACTATTTCAGTACGCAGTGCCAAGCCCATCCCCATCACCACTGCCCCTTCCATTTGCGCTTTTGCACTATCTGTATTCAACACTTGCCCACAATCGACAATGGCATCGACTTCTAATACTTTAATATCATCTCCATTGACTTCAACCCTTACCGCCATAGCGACATAAGATTGAAAACTATAATGAACGGCTATACCTAAACCTTGGTTTTTAGGTAAAGCATCCCGCCCTGCCCAATTAGATTTTTCAGCGGCCAAAGCTAAGGCTCTTTTAGAGCGCATCACTTGTTCGGCTTTCTTTTTATTCTGATTATTGTCGTAAATGTCATTCAACATAGTGACAGTATCTTTTTTCACTTTATGGGCTAATTCATCAGCAAAAGTACCAAAAGCAAAACCATAGAAAATAGCATAAACCGCTCGATACCAACCAATTCGAGTATGAGCAATAGCCTCACCCGTTTCACTGCGCACATTTTTAATGCCAAAAGGGTGATTCAATACTTCGGCGATATCCCCTTTGCGGGCTCTATCTGTTGACGGATTGAACAAAGAAGTAATAGGTGGAAATGCAACTCTGTGTAACCAGCCACTAACTTGGCCATTTTTATCGATAGATGCTTGAATATGTTGGGCATTGATAGAATGAAAATATCCAGTACGCATATCTTCTTCTCGAGACCAAATCAGTTGTACTGGAGCTTTAACTGCTTGGGATAACACCGCAGCTTCGTGTACATAATCACACTTAAACTTACGGCCAAATGCGCCACCAGCCATAGTTACATGGACTAAAATATCCTTTGGCTCACGCTTTAAATATTGTGCTAACACCTTTTGAATATCTGCTGGGCTTTGTGTGGCAGCCCATACTTCACAACTATCATCTTGTACCCAAACGACACTGGCATTAGGTTCCATAGGCGAATGAGATAAATGTCCACCAGTATATGTGGCTTTAACTATAGTGTCCGCCTCAGCAAAGGCTTGTTCAACATTGCCTCGCTCTTTACCTAATTCAGCTGGCGATTCAACATTTTTAACTAATTGCGCTTTATAAGCTTGGGTATCGTAACTGCCATTTTTACCAGCGTCCCACTCAATTTGTAATAACTTTAATGCTTGTTGCGCGGTCCAAGTATTATCAGCAACCACAGCCACACCACCAATTGAACCAAAAGGCACATCGAATCGAGGGATTTCAATCACATCAAACACTCCTTGCATGCCAAGAGCGGCAGACTTATTGCCAACACTTTTTAACTTTCCACCTAACACTGGACAATGAGTGATAGCGGCGTATTTCAGACCTGGCATTTTAGTATCTACACCATAAGTCAAAGTGCCCTGCAAAATATCATCTAGGTTATGTCTAGCTAGACCTTTACCTATATATTTATATTCTGACTTTTCTTTTAACTTAGGCTTTTCTGGCACGTCCATAGTCGCAGCAAGACTAGCAAGTTCACCGTAAGACAATTTTTGTTGGTTAATTTGATTAATCACAAAATGATTTTCAGCCACACATTCAGTAACAGGTACATTCCACACTTTGGCCGCAGCAGCAATCAACATGAGTTTGGCCACAGCACCTGCTTCGCGCATAGGGATGTACATTTTACGAATACTGGCGGAACCACCTGTAGCTTGCGAACCGTATAATTCTTCATTACCGTCAGCTTGACGTACTTCGACTCGCTCCCAATCAGCTTCTAGCTCATCGGCTACCGCAGCGGGTAAAGCGGTACTTATGCCTTGGCCCATTTCACAACGACCACAATAAATTAATGTGTCGCCATTTTCGCCAATGTGGACAAAAGCATTAGGGTTAAAATTGCCATCATCGCCGTCAATAAACTCAGCCATAACATGTTTAGGAGCAGTCACTCCTAACACTAAACCGCCAGCCGCTAAGCCAGAAGTTTTCAGAAATTTACGTCTACTCTCATTAGTAATAGCCATTATTTCACTTCCTTATACATGACTTCGGCAGCATCAGAGACAGCTTGCTTAATACGTTGATAAGTACCGCAACGGCAAATATTACCTTGCATGGCATTATCTATTTCATCACTACTAGGTTTATTGTTGGTGGCTAAGAAGCTAGCTGCATTCATGATTTGGCCTGCCTGACAATAACCACACTGCGGGACTTTATTGTCTAACCAAGCTTTTTGTAATGGATGATCGCCCTTGGCAGATAAACCTTCGATAGTAGTAATTGACTTGCCAGCGACAGCAGAAACAGGTAATACACAAGAGCGTGTGGCTTGCCCGTCTACATGAATAGTACAAGCTCCGCATAAGCCCATGCCACAACCAAACTTAGTGCCAGTTAATTCCAATTTATCACGTAAAAACCATAATAAAGGCATATCATCAGGCACATCTATGGGATAGTTTTTTTGATTGATTATAATGGATGTACTCATTAAAGCTTTCCTTTCATGTAGGCCTAACTGAGCCCTTAAAATTGATAAAATTAAACGGACTTATTTAAACATATGACGTTTGGAATTAGAAAGCTTTAATCGCTGTGTAGTGCATCTATCGGGTTGAGTTGCGATGCTTTAATCGCTGGATAGACACCAAAACCAATGCCTACCGCCATACAAATAGTTAAAGACAGAATGATTGCAGTGATAGACCAAGTCACAGCCCAGCCAGAATAAAAGCCAATTATCTCAGATAGGATCAAACCAAAGGCGACCCCTAACAACCCACCTAAGACTGAAATAGTGAAACTTTCAGCAATAAACTGCATTTTAATATTTTGTTGAGTAGCCCCTACCGCTCGCAATAAACCTATTTCTTTAGTGCGCTCTAACACATTAGCTAGCATGATATTCATTATGCCTATACCGCCTACCAGCAAAGATATTCCAGCTACACAAGCCATAACAATATTAAAAATTTGTTGAGTTTGTTTTTGTTGGGCTAACAAGGCGGCTGGTACTATCAAGCTATAATCATCAGCTTCGCCATGGCGTAATTTAAATAACTGAGTCACAGCTTTAGAAGCGATTAAAGGATCAATGCCCTGTTTGATTTTGAGTTTAACCACATCTAACTCGCTGGCCATTGCTGGCGCATTAAGCTTTTTCATGCTGGTACTCAAAGGCACAAACACTTTTTCGCTATCGCCGCCAATCTTCACCCCTTGAAATTCATCTTTAGCTAAAAACGGATTATTAAGTACACCTACAACTTCAACCCATAGATGGTTCACTTTAACGTATTGCCCTATCGCGTCCGTTTCTGGAAATAAACTTTGTGCAGCACCTGCGCCCAACACAGCCACTTGAGCTACGTTTTTATCGTCATTTTCAGTTAACACTCTGCCTTGTTCAATTTTCATATTCGACAAGGCAAAATGACTGGCACTCACACCTAACACAGATAAATCAGCGGAGAAATTATCACTATAAACAGATTGAGTTTTTACATGCCTTTCAGCGCTATAACCGTCAACAAATGGCAAAGTGGCTTGCGCCGCCTCCACATCAGCCAAGGTTAACCCTAGTGACTCTTGACGAATTTCTCGCAATTCATCTCCTGCAAAAGGTTTTACCTCTACAATTAAATTTCTAAGACCCATAGAATCAATCATTTTCAGGGCTTGTTGTTCAGCGCCTTCACCTATGTTTAACATGGCAATCACCGCCCCCACGCCAAAAATCATGCCCAGCAAGGTTAACAAGGTACGTAGCTTATGAGCGGCCATTTCTGCCAGTGCATCGAACACTAAATGCATAAAATTATTCATTACACTTGCTCCGGTTCACTAAGAGCGATGACATCACCTGAGGTTAGCCCCTCAGTTATTTCAACAAAGTGTAAATTTTTGTTAGCGGTTTTAATGGCTTTACGCACAAATTCTGTTCCTTGTTTGAGATACACATAGTTCTCTCCGTGATCACTGAAAATAGCCTGTAAGGGAATGATCACTTTTGATTCTTCATCTTGCACTATGATCTTGGCCACTACTTTACTTCCAGGTTTTAGTTGCCCTTCTTCTTTTGTTAGTGACACTATCACATCAAAATATTTGGTTGGATTACCCCTGTCTATGGTTCTAGAAAAACCAGAAACTGTCTTTATTTTGCCTTCTAAAAGCTGATCAGGATAAGCTTCTAAGCGCACCTCCACTTTTTGTTCTGGTTTTAACTCAATTGCATTTTTATCCAATACATAAACTTTGGCCTGCATAAGTTCTAAGTTAGGTAACTTTGCTATCACACTACCTGGATAAACGGTTTGCCCAATACTAGGTTTTTCGCCTCGATAATTTTTTTGATAGACTAATAACCCATCAAAAGGTGCTATGACTTCTAATTTAGCCAGTGCTGATTTGTGCTGGTTGAACTTAGCTACATGACCCTTTTTACGAATATCCAAAACGTCTACCGAACTTTGAATTCGTGCACCTATACTGTCTTGTTTCCACTCTATAAATTCATCTTTAGCCCCAAGATAATCTCGGTTAGACATGGTTTCGATGATTTCTAATTTCGAATACAGGCGTAAATCATCAATGGCAAAAGCATCTACAAATTCATATTCTTTACTAATAAATACCTTATCTGACTGTAATGCATTTTTTTGTTCAGTTTTTTCTGCCGTTTTAGAATGAATGTCTTCATCTAACAACAGCATTTCTAATTCTTCTTTACGACTATCTAAGGTTAATTTTTCTGCATCAAAACGGGCAACTACATCGCCTTTTTTGACCAAAGAGTTCTCTTCTGCCATCCACTCAATCATCATTGGCTGTCGTCCCGGCACATTAATAAACTCTGCCTGAGCCGCCTCTAATTCACCGAACGCGGGGATCTCAATATTAAAAGATTGTTGTTCTACCAAATAGGTTGGAATCGTCGATTGCGGTGCTTCTGAACACCCAGTCAAATTAAAAACCAAGGCTAAAGCAATATATTTATTCATGATTTAACCACCTCAACTTTTGCTTTCATACCGGGGCGCATCACTTCTGGCCGGGCATCGCCTAACTTAATTTCAGCTTCAAATACTACTTTAGGGTTTTGTACCGACTTAGGATAAAAAGCTTGCCCCAACTCTGCAATTTCGCCCATGTAAGACATTTCAGGATAGGCTTCAAATACTACTTTCACCTGTTGGCCTACACTCAATTTAGCCGTGTCGGGTTCAGAAAACTCTGCTTTTAAAACCACATCATCTAAAGAAGGCAATTGAATTAACATTCTTCCCATATAGACAGTTTCACCAACAGCGGCTTTTTCTCCGTTCCAGTCCTCTAAATACATGACTAAGCCGTCTTTAGGTGCTTTAACTGTAAGTTTGCCAATTTCTTCAGTCATGTTGTCTACTCTACGCTGTAAGTTATTTATCTTGCCTGCCGTAACTTTACGATTAACCAATGTGGCTTGTTTTTGATAATCAAGTTGTTGTTTAGCTTGAGCGAGCTTTTCCTGTTGATATAAAAAATCAGCTTGTTGTATTTTTTTGTCTATTTCAGAACGAGAAATATCTATAATTTCGACTTTACGTTTAGCTTTTTCAAAATTCATTTCAGCTTCTGCTAAGGCCAACACTAAATCTTGTTTAGTTGATTCATCATTAAGCTCATCTGTTTCACCTTTCTTAATCTCAGCATTGAGTTGACTTTTTCGCCCAATGAGATCATTTTTCAGTTGTTGCCCATCAAACTGAATTACCACATCACCTTTTTTTACTAAGGCGTTTTCAGGTAACATTTTTTGGATTTTAAATTGCCACATACGATTCACCAAAGGTGGGCCTAACTGAGCATTATCTAGTGCAATGAGCTCTGCAGTCGCACTCAAATTAGCCATGTTAGAGGCAGTGACAGGTGCCACTTGCTCTTCACAGCTAAACAAACTCAAACACACAATTAACCCAACAAGTTTGGTCTTAATCATGATTGCTCACCCCTGCGATTTCTGCCCCGTCACTGCTTAATTTAACTCTGACACTCATACCTGGATAGATATCGTTAACCACCTCTTCACTAAAGCCCAAATCAATTAAATAATAAGCACTATTACTCCATTCAGTTTTTTGTTCCGATTGAGAGGACATGTTGAGTATTTTACCTGTGTATTCTTTATTGGGGTATGCATCTAGCGAAAGTGTCACCTCTGCCGTGTCAAAATCTATTCGAGAAGCATCTAATTCATGTACCCAAGTTTTCACTTGATAAGATGATTGAGCTTGTACTAAAAGTACTTTCCAACTCACTCGTACGTTCATACCCGTAGCTATTTTGTCGCCCGGCATATGTGGGTGCATCATATGAGATACCGGCCCTGTAACTTCTGCAACGACACTCATTTTAGACAATTGACTTTTCTTGTAGGCAATATTTTCGGTTAGTTTAATAATTTGTATTTTTTGTTTTTCGATACCTACTTTTTGTTCTTCAAGTCTTAATTTATAACTTTCTTCGGCTTTAACTTTTTCAACTATGGATCTTTCGTAGGCGATAACATGTTTGCCTTTTTCGTAGGCACTGATCTCCCCGTCTGGAATAGATGCTTGAACCTTGGTCTTTTCTACCATTATTTGGGCTAATCTAAATCGACCTTGAGCAACGGTGACCGCTTGTTGCAAACGCATTTCAATTTGATGCAGCTCGAGCTTCTCCATTTCTAACTGCTCTTCGCTTTGCTCGACTTGCGCTTGAATACCGCCTGCATCAAACACCACAACCAAATCGCCTTTTTGCACAATGCTGCCTTCATCTGCCATCCATTGGATTTGTACTTGCCAATTATCAGATTTTGGTGCGGTCACTAACTGGTTTTCTGCCGACGCCACTACGCCAGTCAACAAATGGGTTTGTTTAGCATTGACCGCCAAACTGCAGAGCAATAACAAACTTATGAGTAATTTATACATGATTTTTTTGTCCTTAGGCAGCGTTAAGCTTATCTGTTAACACTACGCCATCACGCATGGTGATCACTCGCTGGGCATAAGTGGCAATATCATCTTCGTGAGTCACCATGATTATGGTTTGCCCTTGTTTATGTAGATCAGTGAGTAAGGTCATGATTTCTAGTGAGGTTTTACTGTCTAGGTTACCGGTTGGCTCATCAGCCAACACCACAGTAGGTTTATTGATCAATGCCCTAGCAATCGCCACCCTTTGCCTTTGACCACCAGACATTTCGTTGGGTTTATGAGTTTTTCTATGGCCTAAGCCTACTTTGTCTAACAACTCATGGGCACGTTTATTAGCTTCTTCTTCAGACACATCATCTGCATATCGCAAGGGCAATTTTACGTTTTCTAATGCAGTTAACTTAGGTAATAAGTGAAAGGTCTGAAAAATAAAACCAATATGTTTATTACGAATAGCTGACAAAGTATCGTCATCCATAGCAGCGACATCTTGATTATTCAAAATATATTGGCCCGAATTAGGGGTATCCAAACAGCCTAAAATATTCATTAAAGTGGATTTACCTGAACCAGAACTGCCCATAAATGCAACAAATTCATTTTCTTGGATAGACAAGGAGATATCTTTCAAGGCGTGGACAATTTCAGATCCATTAGCGAAAGATTTTGCTATATGACTTAGCTCTAACATGTTGATAATATGTTTGTTAATTGTAAATTGTCGTTACCTTAACCGTATGCTACTAAAGTAGCAATCACAGTTAAGGTTAGTTAACTTAAACCTAAGGTAAGCAACGTCTAACCGCCATTACTAATAATAGCTCGTCACTTTGTTTACCATGGATTAGCCTAAGTTAATATAAAACTGGCCATAATGTTTCAAAATATTTCATTATCGAGTTGATTCGCAAACTAGCTGTGTTAGCAAACAGACTAAAATTTAAGAACAGCCTTTATCTGCTTGTCTGGCATCAAATGCAGCAAGTTGTTCTGGGGTGGCAGGCAATTGAAATTTTTCTTTCCATTCTTTAAAAGGCATACCGTAAATCGCCTCTCTGGCTTGGTCATAATCCATTTCAAGTCCTTGCTCTTTGACACCGGCCATATACCACTTAGCTAAACAGTTACGACAAAAATCTGCCAATATCATGATATCGATATTCTGCACATCTTTGTTGTCATCTAAATGTTTGATTAATGTTCGAAAAGCGGCCGCTTCCGCTTGTAATTTTTGTTGTTCGTTCATGGTTAAATCCTGCTACACAAGTTATATATAAATAATATTATACTCAGTTAAGGGGATAATAATGTTGTTTAATAGCAATTTTTTTATTCAACCTAGACAAGCTAAGGTTTTTTAAAAAATAGCAGTCCCCCTATAAACAGCAGCCTAAATGATTCAAGATAAAAACAAGGTTTGGTGATTGATTGGCAGCTAAATTACTCGTAAAGTACTGGCAAAAACGGGCAATTATACCATGTTAAGGCAAAATAATGAGTGGATTAAAATCAACGCCACTGACATTCATCATAGTTAGCATAGCCTTCCTTAGCGGTTGTTCAACTGTTTTTCCAAACCTTAAGCAAAAACATTTTGTCTATTTGTCCGACAAAAAAATGGTGCTTAATTACACAGGTAAGCTAAATCAAAAAGGCCTTGAAGAATTTAGAGAAACCTTTTATTCAACCAAACCTTTTCCTAGATTACTAAAAATATCCAGTGTGGGTGGCAGTGCCAAAATAGCCATGGATATGGCTGATATCATGTTAGAAAACAATATGGATGTACACATAAACAAAATGTGTATGTCTGCATGCGCCAACTACATATTCTTGGCCGGTAATAGAAAGTTTTTAGAAAAAGATTCCTTATTGGTGTGGCACGGTGGAATACAAGACATTACGCAAGTAGAGCGGTTATACGAATCTGCCATCAAGAATACCAAAGAAAAAGGTCAGCATACTGATTATGATTTAGACGAGCATAGCCGTAATCAGCCAAAAATAAATATGAGCTTACAGCCAAGTGATCTAGCAGAAGACAAGTTTAATGACCACGAACAAGTAAAACAAAAGTTGCTCGAAAAAATCCAAGAATATAAAGAAACTGACATCCCTGAGCTTAGAATTAGAAGCCAAAAGATGTATGCCGCTATAAATGTTGATCCACTAATCGCAGTTTATGGAAATTATCAAAAAATACCTAATCCCAATACTGACACAGAAGATTATTACTACAATATATCTGGTATGACTGGCTTTTATTATTCATTACAGGATCTAGAAAAAATGGGAGTATCAGGTATTGAACTGTTAGTCGGTAAATGGTTTCCCAATTATCCTACTCATACTTTTAAAGTGGATATGCAAAAAGTAGAACATCAAGCCCTGCCGAGGTTATAACTGGCATAAAAAAAGAGAAGCAATTGGCTTCTCTTTTTTTAATTTTAGTAAAAATTATAAAGCTTTATTTTCGAATGATGCTTCTTCGTACCAATCGTCCATCTTGTCATACATTTCACCCTTTAATATGAAGTAAGGTGACTTGTGATAAATTTTAATGTCGTGGAAAGGGTCGGTGATAATTTTACTGCACCAGACCAAACCTGATTGCACACCCAATAATTTAAACAGATGAATCGTTCTAAATGCGATCGCCCCTAAACCTACAAATAGCCAAATAATTGCCATGTTATTAATAAACCCCATAAAGTCAGCGGCCGGTTCAAAGGCACCAAAAAAGCTAGGCTGAAAAAACAACACAATTGGCACTAGCGCCCAAATAGATAACAGCACTACTTTACGCTGTAAGTTATAACCTACTTTGACTTTTTCTTTGTATTCATGGCTGGCCTTGTTCACATTATCGTATGTCAGTGGTTCAAAAAAGAAGTGGCCAGTTTGTCTTAAAGTCATGGCTAATAACCAACCTACTAAGGCTGCTGCAGCGGGATAATAAAATACCAACACATAACTGGCTAAGAAACACATGGCACTTAACAAATGTAAAAATTGGTTGATTCTGTTGTGGTGATAATATCTATGGTCATCCCATCTTTGTTTTTGTAGTTCTTCGAAAAAAGTCATATTAATACCTATTGGTTAGTTAAAGTGTTGATAAATCAGAGTGACCAGACAACAAAGCTTGTCCCATCTTAATAGCCTTGCCAGTTTCAATACCCTCGCAAAAACTATAATTATTAGTGGCAAACAAAATAATGGTAGACCCATGTTGGAAATAGCCCATTTCATCGCCTTTTTTAAACTGCGCATCACAAGCAATATCGTTAGGGCCTTTGTACTTCAAATCTAAGATTTGTGATAAAAACTTAAATTTCATACTGGCCACCAAAATAGCCGCCACAGGCACTAAGGTAATACTGTTTGTGGGATGACCGGTTTTTAGCTCAATGACCGCTCTTTCATTTTTACAGAATAATTTTTCTACTCGTTTTAACGCCACAGGATTCACATTCCATGTATCACCAGAGATATAACTGACCTTACTAACATTACAATCCACCGGCGCATGAAATCTGTGATACATGCTCGACTTCAAACGTAAAGTGATAAAAACCCCATTACGATATTTATGATTGATATGTAAGTTAGGAATTAACTCACTGATTTCATATGGAAACCCTTTAGCTTGAAATACTTCTGTCCCCCGGACTTGGCCAAAAGCTCCCACAATGGCATCACATGGACTGGTGACTATGTCAGGATCTGCGGTTATGGGCCGTAAACCATCTTTTAACTCACGGGTAAAACAGTCCCCTAAACTGCTAAAGTGTTGTTTTTTAGCATCTTGTAGACGTAAATCTTCCGCAAATAAAGACCAGCCCCAAATTAAAAATTTAGTTAACAGTGGATTTTCAATTTGACTTAACCAACCGACAAAAAACGTCAGCCAACGCCTGGGGATCCGATTCGTTAATAAATAATTTATTTGTTCCCGTTTAGTCAATTTTTGGATATTTACCATCACAATTAAGCAACCGTTCTTTGATTGTTATAAAGGTGAGGAACTGTCAATCCCATATCAGTTAAGAATTGCTGCATAATAGGCTCAGCTTGATATTCAGCAGCACGCAAACAAGCTTTTTGGCGCATAGTTGACCCAATGGTTTCATTCTGAAAAAAGCTCACTATTTGCTCACTCATTTGCTCTGTATCTTCCACTAAAAAGCCATTTTTATTATGTTGAATAATGTCTTTTGGCCCTTTGCAATTAAATGCAATAGTCGGCATGCCATGCACAAATGCTTCTAAAATGACATTGCCAAAAGTGTCGAAACGAGAAGGAAAAACGAACAAATCTAAACTTAAATACAGCTCGGCTAATTGTCTTTTGCTTTGCCAACCTAAAAACACAGCTTCTGGTAACGCCGCTTTTAATTCATCTGTTGCTGGGCCTGAACCAGCAATCACAATTTTTAAATCTGGGAGCTGTTGTTTAGCAACCGCCACTATGTCAGGTAAATCAAAAATACCTTTTTCTTTACTGATACGACAAGCAATAAACAGTACCGGAGTGTCTTCAGTTGCCCCTGAAATAATACTGGCTTTGGGAATTTTGTGAACACCAAGATCTCTCGGTTGTGTATGGTGAGCAGTTAAAAATACTTGCTCTTCTTTCAGCTCCATCTCATGACCAATTAACCACTCTTTGTGTTCTGAATTTAAAACAAACACACCGTCGTAACGATTGTACAAAGCCCTCATCCAGCGTCTTACTCGGTCACGTTCATGTTTATTTAAGTCAGTGGTGTGCTTAATAAAATCAATCCAGTCTGTGTGCATAAAGAAGTAACTGGGCACATTAAACATTTGCTGAATAAACAAGGACACCGCTGCCATAGGTCCTTCAGTAGAACAGACTACTCGGTCGTAACCGCCTTCATAAAATATCCGTGCTACTTCCATTAAATCAGGAATACGTATGGTTTGTTCACCGTAACGTTGCACATCAAATTCAGCGATAGGCCTGACAACATGTAAATGATCAGTTGATTCAGCCTGTGAATCACAAATCAAAAAATCCACAGGTAAATTTGCCCGTTGAATTTCTTTGAGTTTTCCAGATAAGGAAGTTGATACACCATTTTTGTCAAACAAGGTATCCGTTAAATACAAGGCACGATTAGAGTGTTGGTTTTTGCCTAAGTGCTGAGCAAATTGGTTAAGTAATTCACGGTTTTGATACAAAACTCGGGTAGACGCTAAAGTAGAGCCCGCCAGCACTAAACTAATTAACAGTGGGAATGACAAGTTATCTAACAACTTTTCAACCCTGACATTACTCATGTTGTCTTGGCGTTTACCATCACCAAAAAACAAGGCTGTGAGTTGACTGGGTATTTCAAATTTACGGGTAATTTCTTCAGTAGAAAAACTATCTAGTTGAATACCATTATTATTTTTTATAGCTTGTTCAACTCGTGTGGCAATCAGTTTATTTAAATGAGAAAACAATTCATTAATAGCGTTATTTACTGTTTGGCTAAACTCTTCAGGAGATGATTTTTTGCTATCAGCAATTTTTTCTAATTGATTAATACAAAACTTGTAATCTTTCGAAACTTGCCACTTGAGTAATTTATTAGGTTTTTTACCTTGTAATGCTTCATGTACAAAAGAGAAAAACTTCATGGTTTTTTTGTGTTTTTGCATTTCAAGTAATAGGTTACTCACCACAAAACAGCCTACCTTGTCCCAGGTTGAACCTCTGTGCAATAAGATACGAAACATACCTGGATCTTTTATTTTAGTGGCCACTTGGGCAAAATAATCGAGTAAAGCAATGTTCAGTTTTTGGTTTTCACCTATTTGACCAAAAGGCGCAATATTGCCAGCTTTAATGGCTTCTAATGCTAATTCGGAAGGTTTAGCCGTCTTTAACCTTTCTGATAGATTTTCAATATATAAATAAGAGCCACATTGCCCTGCAAAAATCCCAGTATGATCATCTGACCCCCCAGTTAATACTTTAGGTTTGTTGGGATCAACTGCAAAGTCTCTAGGGTTTAAATTATGCTTTTTAGCATAACTCTGAACTTTCTCAGGGGTTAAGCTCTGTGCCCAATTCAGAGTTAATACACTTTGCCAAAGATCTCTTTGCCCATTTAATACCTCAAAACGTTGAAATAAACAGGCCAGCTTTTCGAACAAACCCAAATCAATTTTGTCATTCCGAGTATAAAAATAAAGAGGATGCGGCATGATCACAGGAATGTCTTCAGTAGCGGTATAGCGTAAAAAATCATAAATATTTTGACGTTTTTTATTAAGGATTTTTTCTTGTTCTTGATCAAATCCATAAGTTAAAACATGAATAAATAAATCATATTCAGGAAAAAAGCAGGTGAACTCCGCAGCTACTAAAACATCAATACCTTTATCTTGTAGATCCCAACAAGAACGAGCGTTGTTATGATTCGTCACTGTGTAAACATCACTGCCATTGTCTTTTAATAACTTCACCAACTTTTTGGTCTTTAACCAAGTTTCAGGCAAACGTAAAATTCGTCCCCACAATTCATCGGGTACATCACTGTTATGATCATGACAATGAAAATCAATTTTAAGACAATCCCTGCGGTCAAAACGCTGACTTTGTTGTTGAATAAAATCGCCAAACTCTAGCTGTAACGATTGACGAAACTCACTATTTACTGGGGGGCTAAGCAACATTTTATCCAGCCTTATGAATTGGGGTTTCAGGAGCACTAGTTAATTCTTCTGATGAATTTAGCTGTGCTGAAGTAGCTGTTAAATTGGCACTACTTTTACTTAAAGGGTTAGATAAAAATGGCGCCAAAATAGGAAATTTAACTGACAACATATCAGTTAAAAACTGCTGTTTAATGGCCTTGTTTGTCAAGCTGGCCGACTGCCACCACCAGCCATCTTTTTCCATTTGTTGCGCAGCGTTCACTATGCAATCTATAACTGCAGAAAACTCTTCATCGGTATAACTTAAATTCATGATAAATCGACCAGTCCCCGTCCAACTCAGCTCCAAACCAGATTGACGTAAATAGAACTGAAACATCCAATTGTAACGGCTAGGACGGGTGTAAATAACTGACAAAATAGAGTGCATATTGACTATCTTCACAGGTAGTTTTGCAGCCTTTAAGCCTTGGTTGAGTAAATTGACTCTATCGTTCCAAACTTTTTCTGAGGATTGATAGATGGCTTGGATTTCAGGACTATTCACTCGCCTTAAAAAGGCATTCATTGCCCCCATCACATAAGGATGAGAATTGAAGGTTCCTCGAGCAAAAGATACATCAACAGGCTTATTGTCTTTGTACCGCTTCATCAATTTATGAGTACCCGCTACCACCCCAACAGGATAACCACCACCTAGGGTTTTACCATAAGTGACTAAATCTGCTTGAACCCCAAAGAACCCCTGAGCGCCGCGATAACTTAATCTGAAACCAGTAAAAACTTCATCAAAAATCAACACAATATTGCGCTTAGTGCACACCGCGCGGATTTTCTCTAACCACTGTGTGTATGTTTGTTTGTCGAAGTTAGCCGCTCTATCACTGGCAATTAACGACACATCTGATGCTGAATCTGAATTAGGATGAAAAGCTTGTAATGGGTTAATCAATACACAAGCAATATCGTCACGGCTATCTAAAATACCTAGAGTGTTATCGCTTAAATCCGTCAAGGTATATACATCTTGCGTTTTACGATTGTTACCTATGCCAGGCTGTACCCCATCCCACCAGCCGTGATAGGCACCACATAATCTCACAAGATGAGTTTTGCCCGTATGATAACGAGCTAAACGCACAGCTTGCATGACGGCCTCGGTGCCAGACATATGAAAAGACACTTCATCTAAACCAGAGACTTGTTTTATCATCTCGACGTTTTCAGCTATCACTGGATGATAAGCCCCAAGTACCGGCCCTAAATCGCCAACCATGTTTGTGCCTTCAGCCATACATTCTTTGTAAAAATCATAACCAAAAACGTTAACCCCATAAGAGCCAGACAAGTCATAGCGCCAATTTCCGTCTAAGTCTTTAATCCTTGATCCTTGGGTTTCTTCAACAATCGATCCCAACTTAAATTCTTTACTTAGTTGGTTACGAAACGGAAAAGGGATGCGATAGTTGCTGGTGAACCTGACATCCGAAATACTATTTTCTAGGGATGCACTTTGCGCTAAGGTTTTAGGACTAGTTTGTTGAATTTGTTTTTTTAACTTAGCAAAAGCTTGCTGCCTTTTTATTACAATAGATTGAGGCGCACCATCGGTACTAAAATATTCAGCTTCTGGATAAGCAAAAAAAGGGATCTGCCCGGCAATACGACGTGACCATTTACTGTGACCTCGCAAAGACGGATGTTTAGCTCGCGATAAACGAAGGCGGATCAGTACTCTTTTCACTAGATAAAGAGCCAGACAAACTAAGATGAAATAAACCAAGTAATTTTGCGACATTTTGAGACTATGACATTCTGTTTGTCACAAGCTAACACGGCATTTTGAACGATTTATTTCAGTTTTGAGACCGTTTAATGACAGTGCAAAAAATTAACCAAAAACTGCGATTAAAGGCAGTAATTCTAGCAACCACTAAAAATCATCTACAAAAAACATCTATTAAATTTAATTCATTTACTTATCTTTACAAAATATAGTATTTTTATTAACCAATACTTAAAGTATAGTGAATCACAATTTTCGGTCGACTAGAATTTCACTTCCGATAACAAAAAATCATATACAAAACAAAACTACAGACAAAAAGGCACTTATGAAGTTACTTAATTTAGCTATTACTACCTCTATACTCACTTCATCTTTAGCTTTGGCTAAACCTCCTGAGCCAGAACTCGGGAAACGTTGGGTGATCAATAACGCCTATTCAGATGAATTTAATGGCAATACCTTAGACAAACGAAAGTGGTTAGATAAACATAGAACGTGGAAAGGTCGTCCACCCGCCATGTTCGATCCGTCTACAGTTTCAGTACAAAATGGCAATATGCAAATCGCCAATAAAATGATGGACAAACCCAACAAAAAATACACCATTTCTGGTGGTGCAGTGCAGTCAATTGGTCAAACTGCCTATCATGGTTTCTACGAATCTCGCTTTAAAGCGTCACGCTTAAACATGTCTACCACCTTTTGGTTATCAAACCGTAATGTTCCGTTTGAAGGTAAAAATCACCTAGGCCAAGATTGTGATAACGATGGTTGGTCAATGGAACTAGACATAGTTGAAGCACTAGGCGGCGTTATCGACAAACCTTTTGGCGTGAACTTTCGTAAAGGCATGCAGTACAACACGCACGTTTGGTATAGCGGTTGTGAAAAAGGCTCTCGCTCGCGTTTTTCAAAAGGGGCGAATGTAGCAGAAGGTGACGGCACCCAAGCATTTAACAACCAACTACCAGAAGGTGAAGAAGTATGGCAAAACTTTAATACTTACGCCGCTTGGTGGAAAAATGAAAACGAAGTAGATTTTTATTTAAACGATGGTTTTGCTGGCCGTATCCAAGTAGATACCAGCCTGTTAGAAAAGCCATATAGTCGTCCTATGAGTATGCAACTACTAACCGAAACCTATGATTGGGGACGTCCTCTACCGACACCAGAACAATTAGCTGATGATGCTATCAATACGTCTTATTACGACTGGGTACGCTCTTATTATTATGTAGATGCAGATAAAGATGCACAGCAACAATTAGAAAGAATAGGTAAAGCTGATGATATTTTTGTTGAGTCTGCCATTATCAAAACCACTAAATTAGTGCGCGACACTTTGCAGTTCACCTACCTATACGAATCAGATGAAAACGTGACAGCCGAGTTCGAGCTGACCAAAGGCAATAATCAAGTCTTCAGTAAAAAGGTTAACTTAAAAGCAGGTTATGGCCACCTAGCTGACATAATCCAACTAGATAAAGCGATGGATTTTGACAACACTCAACTGAGTATTCACTTATTAAGCAAAGGCAAACAAAAAATAGCCTCAGCAAAACCAGTAACTATTAAAGTGAATGTTAAATAACAGGTAACAAAGTTAATGAATACTAAAAGTAAATTTACCTCACTGTTATTCACAGCTATTACTGTCTTGCTTGCTCAACCTGTTTTAGCGGCAAGCAAACCTAATGTGATAGTTATTTATTCTGACGACCAAGGATGGGGAGACGTAGGTTTTAACGGTGCGCAAGATGTGCTCACTCCTAATCTGGATAAATTAGCGGCACAGGGTACTATATTTGAACAAGGTTATGTGTCTCATCCCTATTGTAGCCCTAGCCGTGCAGGTTTATTGACAGGCCGTTATCAACAAAGGTTTGGCCACGAGAATAATCCAGAATTTACTCACGACGAAAATATCGGTTTGCCAATCGATGAAAAAACTATGGCCGATGAGTTTAAACATGCAGGTTACACCACTGCTGCTATCGGTAAATGGCATTTAGGCGATCATCAAAAGTTCTGGCCAACCAACCGAGGGTTTGATTATTGGTATGGCTTTTCTGCAGGAGGTATGAGCTTTTGGGGAACGCCTAAAAAAGCCAAAATAGCTACATCTGGGGTACTCGAGAATGGCGTGCCTGTTCCAGTCAAAGAACTCAGTTATTTAACTGATGATTTCACTAATGCCGGTATTAAGTTTATTGAAGAGAATAAAGACAAACCTTTCTTTATGTATTTAGCTTACAACGCCCCCCATATGCCAGCACATGCACCACAAAAATATCTTAAATACAGTGAACATATTGAAGATGGTATGCGTGCAGTTTATGCCGCTATGGTCAGCGGTATGGATTATGGTATTGGTCAAGTGATTGAAACTCTTAAGAAACAAGGTTTATACGAAAACACCTTAATTGTTTTTGCTAGTGACAATGGTGGTCATTTGCACGGAGCCAGCAGTGCTCCCTATCGTGGTCACAAAGGAATGTTGTTCGAAGGCGGTATACGGGTGCCATTTACTATTAGCTGGCCAGGTAAAATTGCCGCCGGTAAACGTTATAATAAACCTGTTTCAACATTGGATGTACTGCCTACTACCTTAGCGGCAGCTGGCGTGACCTTAACTTCAGGCAAACCTCTTGATGGGGTGAACTTAATACCTTATTTAACCGGTGAAAATCCCGGCGCCCCTCACGACACATTATTCTGGCGCTACTCAGACGGAGCAGGTTATGCCGTGCGTCATGGTGACTACAAATTGGTGATGTCAGCTTATAAAGAGCAAACCTTTTTATTCGACATGGTAAGTGATCCACTAGAACGTATTAACCTAGCCACAGAAAAGCCTGAAAAAACAGCGGAATTAGAAATCTTATTTAAAGGCTGGAACAAACAAATGATCAACGCCCTATGGCCGGATGCTCATTTACCCCATGTAAAAGAAGAAGAAGCTGAACGAGAAAAACACATAAAATCAGCTTATCGAGGCGCTCCAAAAGGTAGGCATTAACCCGATACTTAATAAGAAAACCGCCGATTTAAAGTGACCGCCAATAGTTGAACTATGCAATTATTGGTGGTTTTTCACATCTAACGCGGCATAAACTAGTTTACGCATATCAGCCAATAAAGGCAGTGACCAATAAGGAAAGATATTAGTCATCAATATCGCCACTGTATTCGATTTAGGGTCAACAAAAAATAGGCTGTTAGCCTTGCCTTCCCAATAAAATTCACCTTCAAAGCCATGACCTGCAATTTTACTTTCATCCATCACCACACCAAGGCTAAAACCATAACCTAAGCCAGAATCCTCTTGCCAAATACCCGGTATATGCTCAGGTAATTGGTTTTTGGTCATTAAAGAAACAGTGTTTTCTTGCAGTAATCGAGTACCGTTAAACTCACCTTTATTCGCTAACATCTGGGCAAATTTCCAATAATCTTTAGTGCTCGCCACTAAACCCGTACCACCAGATAAAATGGCAGGCGGCGCTAAAAAATCAGCCAGATCAGGCCCACGATATGGCATCAGAGGTGGCGTTTGGCTAAAAGCATACATTTCACAGAGACGATGAGACTTTTCTGCAGGCACATAAAATCCGCTGTCTGACATACCCAAAGGTTTAAATATCTGCTGTTGTAAAAACTGCTCCAATGATTGGCCCGATAACACTTCAATTAACCGCCCTTGAATGTCACTAGACAATGAATAGATCCAGCGTTCACCCGGCTGAGCCACTAAGGGTAAAGGCCCTAATGTTTGACTTAACTTAGTTAAATTTGCCTGAGATTCAACCCCTTTAGTTAAATACAAACGCTCAACCACTCCTTTGTCTTGTGAACCTGCAGACAAGCCAGAAGTGTGGCGTAATAAATCTAAAATAGTCAGCGGCTGGCTATCGGTAGTAATGACTTCACCGTTGTCAGTTTGTTTAACAAATACTTTAGGATTGGCAAACTCAGGTAAATATTGTCCTACAGTATCAGTTAACGCAAAACGTCCTTGCTGCCACAGCATCATCAAAGCAGTTGAAACAATGGGTTTAGTCATGCTGTAAATACGATAAATAGTGTCAGCAGAAGTCACTAAGTTGTGTTCTTTATTTTGATAACCGTAACTTTCAAAATGAACTATCTCGCCTTGATGGGCAACAAGAGTGGTTAACCCCACCATTTGTCCTTGATCGACATATTGCTGAAAATGAGTAGTGATTGCTTGCAGTTTTTTATTAGAAATAGTCATTTATTAGATTACTGATCCACATGGCCTCGCAGTGTAGCCTGAACCCTACAGAAATTGAAATGTAAGCATAGAGCTGAAACAAAAAAGCCCGATTATTCGGGCTTTTATTAGACAAGATTTATGTGACTAAAGTACAGGTGCGGTACGTTGTCCTGACTCGCGTATTTGCCAATACTTTTTAGCCATAGCCTGAGCACGGGCTTTGTGTTTTTCTGAGTGAGCTAGGTTATTTTTTTCGGTTGGATCGTCTTTTAAATTGTACAAGGCAATCACATCTCGTTTGGTTAGGTTACGGTTAGATTGAATAATCACTTTCCAATCACCTTCACGTAACATCAACTCACTTTTACTACCAGCTTGTTGCATGATCAGTTTACGTTCTTGGTAAGGCTTACCCACTAAGGCTGGTAATAAATTCCAAGAATCTTTAGCTTGTTCTTTAGTTAATTTCACATCTAAAAGCGAAGCGATAGTGGCAACAATGTCAGTACCATTGACCATAGTATCATTAGTAGTGCCGGGCTTAATTTTACCCGGCCAAACCGCAATAAACGGTACACGATGCCCACCTTCTAGCGGCGAGTTTTTCTGACCACTCCACTGAGCTGATGAATCATGCCCTGCTTTGAGTGCTTCTCTATCGCCTAAACCACCGTTATCAGAAGTGAAGATGATTAAGGTATTTTGGTATTGCCCAGTATCTTTTAGGGTTTGCACAATGCGATCTACTTCAATATCTAATACACGGTTCATGTCGGTATGATTACTAGGTGTAGTACCAGCTATTTTTACGCCGTTAATTTCTTTAGGTGGCGTGTGAGGCACATGTACTGCAGGGCTCCAATAGTTAAGCACGAAAGGCTTTTTGCCTGCGTTGCGTTTAATAAAGTCAGTGGCCTTGTCAGCTAACAACATATTTAAAGTACGAGAATCCCAATGGCTATCGCCTACACCAGGGCCTTTAGATGAAACAAAACTAGGGTCAAGTGCACTTTTTTCATCCACATAAACTATTTTAGAACCTTTATTGATGGGGGCCCAAACTGAGTTTTCGTAAGCCAAATACATTGGCCCTTGTACACCAGTTGGAATGGTATAATCGTAGTCAAAGCCAAACTCTGCTGGGTTACCCGCTATCCATTTAGTAACGTCTACATTCATGGTTTTTGGACCACCTTTAGGGCCGTCGTATATTTTGCCTTTTTTGTCGTAAAAAGTGCCCCCCATGTGCCACTTACCAATAAAACCTGTGACATAACCGGCTTTTTGTCCTACTCGACCTATGGTCGCGTCGGCATCTGTCACTGCTGTTTTGGCAAAAGTACTCCACACTCCCCATTGGTTATAACCACGATAAGTTGAATTACCACTCATCACAGCATAACGAGTAGGTGCACATAAAGCAGTAGGCGAATGAGCATCGGTAAAAGACATACCAGCCTCTGCTAGTGAATCAATAGTTGGCGTGGCAGCCATAACAGGATTGTCTGTATATTGGCGATGAAAATAACTCACATCACCTGGGCCTAAATCATCAGCCATAATGATGACTATATTGGGTTTATCAGTTGCTAAAGCTAAAGTAGGCATCACACAACATAAGGCCAACAAGGAATAATTTAATTTTTTTATCATATTCATATAATTAGTCTCTTCTCTTAGAAAACAGTAAATGCATGTGAATCACTGACACCACTTGTGAGTAGTTCAGGTGCTTGATTGTTAGCCAAAGGTTTGGCGTCAGCCCAAGAGTAAACTTGAATGTTAGCTTTACCCGCTTTATGAGCCATGACTTCACCAAATTTATTAACCGACACTACACTTGGGTCACTCGACACCCAAACCACACCATTACGCGTAGTATTGGCAGGTATTAATTTGGCATGTACTTGGCTCACTTCGCCCACTTTTAACTTATTAGGTGCAGACATAATCGCGATGTCTTTTACCTCGACTATTCGGTTTTGTTTAAGTACCTCACCTAGCATGTCATAAGCTGCCTTTTGTTCAGCATCTAAAGAGTCAATTGGTAAACCACTGTAGCGTAATACTTTAAATTTAAACTCTTTAAAAGTGTCACCTTCGCGCTCTAATAAGTCTGTACGCAAATCAAAAAACCGACCTTTAGGAAAATGCTGGGTAGGCGCATATCGCTTGAAATTTTGATTAAATGCATAATCCACTAACATATGGTCATCGGTATACTTGTTATTTCCATTACCCCAATGATGAATAGTTGTGCGGGCTTCACCAGCAGCTCCTTTGGCTTGTTGCCAAAAACTGATGCCATCAATATCTTTTTGATTGGGGATCACTACATTGGCTGCTTCAGCAATGGTCGGATAAATGTCGACTATATCCACCATCCCCTGATAATTATTTTTCTTTCTACCTAAGCCTGCAGGGATAGTTTTAGGCTGATTTAGAATTAACGGTACGTGCAAACCGTTGTCGGCATGGCCACCTTTGCGTCCTGGATAACGAGTACCATCAGCAAATACGTGTTCGAAAGATTCTTTGGTACCATTGTCACCAACTACCACGATTAGGGTATTTTCTCGCAAACCCGTTTCATCGAGCTTTTTCACTACATTGCCGATCATTTTGTCCATGTACGCGATCATGTCGGGTAAGAACTTATGGTCGTCTCCACTTTGTGCCATAGGCACATTGCGTTTCTTATTTTCTTGGAAATTATCAAACACCGAATGGGGCAAAGTGTCGGGAGTAGGCTGATGTTTGTCATGAATTAACATCATGGGATAATACAAAAAGAAGGGCTTATCTTTGTTTTTTTCAATAAAATTTAAGGCGTCACGATTAACAATGTCTGGGCCATACCAACGACGACCTGTGATCGGATCAAGGTCTTTACGGTCATTGTAATTAACCTTCTCGCCATTAATCACTAAATCAGGATTAATAAAACGGTTTTTAGCGGTCACCACATCAAAAGCGGTAAACTCATCCCAACCAAATTCATAAATATAATCCTTACCTGGCTTATCTTTCGTCCCTCTAGTTTGTTTCCATTTACCAAACAAACCAGTTTTATAGCCGGCTTTTTGAAAGGTGTCGCCAAAAGTAATATCAGAATGATGTTGTGATTTTGGCTGCAAGTAATTACGTTTATTTTCTTTGCCACTCATGATGGCGATACGGGTATTTTCACATAGCTGGTAAGCAAAAGCGTTAGCTACCATCACACCTTCATGAGCCAATTGATCAATATTAGGCGTGTGTATTTTCACGTCTTTAAAACGTTTACGATATGAATTTACTCTGTCAGCACCATAAGCCGTAACACCATAATGACTGATATCATCAATCAGAATAAGCACTACGTTAGTACTGTCTTGTTTAGACGCGGCAACTACATGAAAACTCAACACAAAAGTACAACAAATAGTAAATACAACATGAGGCAGATGTTTAATGCTGACCATAAATAATCCTATGAATAATGAAACTTGCCGAACACCATTTTAAGGTTTGCATCCAAAAATAATGTAAGACTTGGCAAGAGTAGGTTAACCTAGGATAGGGAATCACATATAAACAATCAATTTTATATATGTAAATTATTTGTAAGTATTCAACTCTAAAAAAAGTGACTTAGATAGCCAACATATTTGAATAAGGAACAGTCAGTTAGAAAACAATTCATTGCGATGAATTTAATAGATAATCTTTGCTATTAGATCCCATAAGCCGATAACCAACCGACAAAAATTTGAATTTATACTTTTAAGTTATATGCTTTAAGTCAATCTCTGGTTGACCTAAAGCCTCTTCCGCGATACAAATACACTTATAAATTGTAAGTATACTTTTTAAAGAATTTAAATCATGAAATACGCTTTTTTTACTTTATCACTCCTGCTGGCAGCAAGACTGCACGGGTAAGTTGTAAGCAAGCGTAACGCATTTACAGAACCCGTGCTCAGCACGGGTTTTTTTATATGTTTTTTTTCATTTATCACACTATCAAACAACAGAGCAAATTAAGGAGAAGGTATGTCTAACCAAGTTAAGATATTTGATACCACCTTGCGGGATGGCGAACAAGCGTTACCGGCCAGTTTAAGCGTAAAAGAGAAACTGAAAATTGCTCTGGCACTAGAACGTTTAGGTGTAGATATTATTGAAGCAGGTTTTCCGGTTTCATCACCGGGTGATTTTCAATCGGTCCAAGCGATTGCCCGCGAAATCAAAAATGCCACTGTTTGCGGTTTGTCTCGTGCACTAGCAAAAGACATTGATGCTTGTGGCGAGTCTTTACGCGTGGCAGAACAATTCCGAATTCATACTTTTATCGCTACTTCTGATATTCATGTGAATACTAAACTACGTAAGTCTCAAGACGAAGTGGTTGAAATGGCAGTAAAAGCGGTACAACACGCACGTAAATATACAGACGATGTAGAGTTTTCTTGTGAAGATGCTGGCCGTACTCATATCGATTATTTGTGTCGTATGGTCGAAGCCGCTATCACTGCCGGTGCCACCACAGTCAATATTCCAGATACTGTGGGTTACACCACACCTACTGAGTTTGGTGGCATAATTCAAAATCTATTTAACCGTGTACCGAACATAGACAAAGCCGTTATTTCTGTACATTGTCATAACGATTTAGGTTTAGCTGTAGCTAATTCTTTAGCCGCTGTTGAACAAGGAGCTCGTCAAGTAGAAGCCACTATCAATGGTTTAGGCGAACGTGCAGGTAACTGTTCATTAGAAGAAATTGCGATGATTTTGCAAACTCGCGAAGCAAGATTAGGCTTAAAAACCAATATCAAGAGCCAAGAAATATCTCGTACTTCTAAGTTAGTCAGTAACTTATGTAATATGCCAGTTCAGGCTAACAAAGCTATAGTTGGTTCCAACGCCTTTAGTCACTCTTCAGGTATTCACCAAGATGGTGTTTTAAAAGGGCAAAACACTTACGAAATCATGACACCAGAAAGTGTTGGCATCAATAAAAACAACTTAAACCTAACTTCTCGTTCTGGTCGCCATGTGATCAAACATCGTTTACTTGAGTTAGGCTATAAAGAATCTGATTTCGACTTAGAAACTGTCTACGAATCATTTGTTAAACTAGCCGACAAAAAAGGCCAAGTATTTGATTACGATTTAGAAGCTTTATTATTTTTCAGTCAACAAGAACAAGAAGAACAACACTACCAGCTTGAATATTTACAAGCTAATTCGGGTAAACAGATCATTCCAAGCGCCACAGTTTGTATGAAAGTGGGCGGTATCGAAATCACTGAATCAGCAATAGGTAATGGCCCAGTAGATGCTGCATATAATGCAATTACTAAGGTATTAGGTCACGAAAATGTAGATATTGTCGACTTTAAACTCGACTCAAAAGGTGAAGGAGCCAACGCTCTGGCCCAAGTATCAGTAGTGGCTGAGTACAACGGTCGACGTTTCAACGGTATTGGTTTGGCCACCGACATAGTTGAATCTGGGGTAAAAGCCCTTATCTACGTACTCAATAATACACATTTAGCTGACCAGATTGATCAGCAGAAAAAACAAAACGTTAAAATTTCAGGGGTATAAAGAACAATGTCTGACTACAAGTTAGCAGTATTAGCAGGCGATGGCATCGGTCCAGAAGTCATGGTTGAAGCCAAAAAAGTATTAGCCGCAGTAAGTAAAAAGTTCGACATTAGCTTTGAGCTAAATGACTATGACGTAGGTGGTATAGCCATCGATAATCATGGCCAAGCACTGCCTCCAGCCACATTAAAAGGTTGTGAAGAGGCTAACGCTATTTTATTTGGTTCGATTGGAGGCCCCAAATGGGACAGCTTACCACTAGAGCAAAGACCTGAGCGTGCAGCTTTATTAGCTTTACGTGGACATTTTGATTTATTCAGTAACTTGCGTCCTGCTAAAATTTACAAAGGCCTTGAAAACTTCTCACCTTTACGAGCTGATATTGCCGCTAGCGGTTTTGATGTGTTAGTGATCCGTGAATTAACCAGTGGTATTTATTTTGGTCAGCCAAAAGGCTTAGAAGGCGAAGGCGAAGAAGAATTTGCTTTTGATACTATGCGTTATAGCCGTAGAGAAATTCGCCGTATTGCTATCACAGCATTTGAAGCCGCTCGTAAGCGTGGCAAAAAAGTGACCTCTGTGGATAAAGCTAACGTTTTGGTTTGTAGCCGTTTATGGCGTGAAGTCACAGAAGAAGTAGCCAAAGATTATCCTGAAGTAGAGCTTGAACATATCTATATTGATAATGCGACTATGCAACTTATTCGAGATCCAAGTCAGTACGACGTAATGTTATGTTCTAACCTATTTGGTGACATTATTTCTGACGAATGTGCCATGATCACGGGCTCCATGGGTCTTTTACCTTCTGCCAGCATCAATAGTGATGGATATGGCATGTACGAACCGGCGGGTGGTTCAGCGCCAGATATCGCAGGTAAAGGCATTGCTAATCCAATCGCTCAAATATTATCTTTGTCTATGCTTCTTCGTTTTAGTTTGAACGAAGTGGCTGCCGCAGATGCAATTGATGCAGCTGTGACAAAAACCTTAAGTGACGGGATCCTAACAGGCGAATTATTAACCCCTGAAAACCGAGACCAAGCTAAAAGTACTAGCCAAGTTGGCGACTATATTGCCGCATTAATTGCCTAAGTGACTATTAATTAAATAGAAATTTAGCGCTACAGCTTAGATTTAAACCTAAGCGAGAGAGTAATACCTCTCGCTAGGTAAACAACAGATTAACTAAAAGAGTACGCATAATGGCGACAACCTTATACGACAAAATATGGCAAGACCATGTTATAGACAAAAGCACTTCGTCTGCAGTTGGCAGTGAAGGACTCATTTACATCGATCGCCACTTAATACATGAGGTGACTTCTCCTCAAGCTTTTGCTGGTCTTGATGAAAAAAATCGTAAGGTGCGTTGCCCTCAGCGTACTTTCGCTACTATGGATCACAGTATTTCAACTCGCTCTTTAGCCATTGACGCCTGTGGCCCAACCAACAAATTACAACTACAAACTCTTGCAGACAACTGTGAAAAGCATGGTATTTCGCTTTTTCCAGTGGGTCACCAAAAGCAAGGTATTGTGCATGTAATGGGCCCTGAATTAGGCCTTATTCAACCGGGCATGACAGTGGTATGTGGTGATTCACATACAGCTACTCACGGTGCATTTGGTGCTTTAGCCTTTGGTATTGGTACTTCGCAAGTTGAACATGTATTTGCCACCCAAACCCTTAAACAAACAAAAGCTAAAAGCATGTTAGTTAAGGTGAACGGCGACTTACCTATTGGCATTACTGCTAAAGACGTTATTTTGGCCATTATTGGTAAAATTGGTCACGCCGGTGCCACAGGTTTTGTCATTGAATATAGTGGTGCAGCAATTTCAGCCTTGAGCATGGAAGAGCGTATGACTGTGTGTAACATGAGTATTGAAGCTGGCGCCAAAGCTGGATTAATTGCGCCTGACCAAACAACCTTTGATTACCTTGAAGGTCGCGAATATGCGCCTAAAGGTGACGACTGGACACAAGCTGTCACTTACTGGAAAAGTTTAGTTTCCGATGAAGGTGCACAATTTGATTCAGTGATTGAATTAAATGCCGCAGACATCACCCCACAAGTGACTTGGGGCACAAACCCTGGACAAGTTATTGGCGTCAACACACCAGTACCTGCAGTGGCTGATTTTAGCGACCCTATCGACCGTGACTCAGCGATTAAAGCTCTTAAATATATGGACTTAACCCCAGGTCAAAAATTATCTGATTTAAGTGTTAATAATGTATTTATTGGCTCTTGTACCAATGGCCGTATTGAAGATATGCGTGCTGCTGCTGCCATTGCTAAACAAGGTAAAGTTGCTAGTGGTGTGACAGCTATAGTGGTGCCTGGTTCTGTGGCAGTGAAAAAACAAGCGGAAGAAGAACAGCTAGATAAAATATTTATCGAAGCAGGTTTTGAATGGCGTTTACCTGGCTGTTCAATGTGTTTAGGTATGAATGACGACATTTTACAAAATGGCGATCGTTGTGCTTCTACCAGTAACCGTAACTTTGAAGGCCGTCAAGGCCGGGGCGCACGTACACATTTAGTTAGCCCAGCCATGGCAGCAGCTGCTGCATTAGCTGGTCACTTTGCTGACGTACGTGACTATCAACCTAACGTTCAAGACTGTCAACCAAAAGGATAGACTTATGACAACTACAACATCTCCTGCTGGAATAGACGTACACACAGGTACTGCTGCGCCTTTGAATCAGGCTAACGTAGACACAGACCAAATCATCCCAAAACAGTTTTTAACGGCAGTAACCCGTTCTGGTTACGGTAAACATTTGTTTCACGATTGGCGCTACCTAGATGAACACGAGCAAGTGTTAAATCCAGAATTTGCGTTAAACAAACCTGAACATCAAGGTGCCAGTATTTTATTGATACGAGAAAACTTTGGTTGTGGTTCAAGTCGTGAACACGCCCCTTGGTCGTTAGCTGATTATGGCTTTACATTATTAATCGCCACCAGTTTTGCCGACATATTTTACGGTAACTGCATTAACAACCAATTGTTGCCAGTACAACTGACAAGCGAACAAATGGATCAGTTATTTGCTTTAGTTGAAGCTAATCCGGCAACAGAAATCACTGTTAATTTACAACAACAAACAGTGACAACTGGTGATTTAAGCTTTAGTTTTGATATTGCTGAACAGCATAAAAACAACCTATTAAAAGGCTTAGATGCAATTGGCCAAACTTTAGAGTTAAATGACAAAATTACTGACTTTGAAAACAGTCGTCCTAAGTGGCAACAAGCATCATAAATTAGTCACAAGCTAATCAAACAAAAAAACGACTCTACTGAGTCGTTTTTTTTGTCAGATAAAATAATAAATTTAACTTTCTAAATTAAACTCACCTCATTTTCTCTAATGAAAAACCACAAGATGTGTTTAACATCGCTCCGCCAAAAACCTCACCAAAAGTAAGGTCAAGTTTTCTCTTCGTGATTTATTTGGCCACACTGCATAATACCCTAAGGGTTTTAGCTTCCAATCTGGTAACACATGGACTAAATCACCGGTTTTGATATCCTCGGCTACAATATGCTCTGGTAAATAAGCTAAACCCACATGTTTTTTGGCAAAGCTCGCCAAAGCGTCAGCACTATTCACACTAAAACGAGTATTTTCTGTAATAGACACTTTTTCGCCAGTGGCTGATTCAAATTGTACCGAATTAGTGCGAATATCAAAACGGATCCAATCCCAGCTTAATAAATCTGTGGGGTGCGTGGGTGTAGTTCGCGTGGCTGCATATTCTTTACTCGCTACTAGCAAACGTCTACCGTCATAAAGCTTACGGGCCATCATAGTACTGTCTTGCAACCAACCCACTCGGATACTCATGTCTATACCTTCATTCAAAATATCCACTATGTGATCGGTGAAGGTCAAAGATAGAGACACTTTAGGGTATTGTTTAGCAAATTCAGCAATAGCAGTGGAAATCAACGAAGAGGTGAGAAACGCCGGAAGCGATATACGTAACGTCCCAATGTGCTGTTGTGACAATGCATTTAATTCATTTAAACCCGCTTCGGCATTTCTTAACATTTCTAAGGCGTGAGTATAAAACTTGCTACCTTCGTTAGTCAGTACCAACTTGCGGGTTGATCTGTATAACAAGGTCACGCCTAAATATTGCTCAAGATCAGCCACTGTTTGACTGGTTCTTGAAGGCGCTAATCCCAAAGATTTAGCTGCTCTGCGAAAAGATCCTTCATCTACAACCCTAGCAAAAACAGCCATGTGTCTTAAGTGGTTTATCATTGTTCTGATATTCAGAATTATAAAATCATATTATTGCATATATTCAATACAATAAGTAAGTACTAAGATCCTCCTGAACTTAACAAACACAACAGGATAAATAATGAAAAGCATCAAACACACATTAGCTATTAGCATTGCACTTACTTTGACTGCACCATCAATAGTGCAAGCAGAAGGTTTTTATGGCACAGCTCAATTGGGTGCCAGTCAGCAAATTAATGACTCACAAGCTTACGGTAATAATATTGCTGTAGATCCAGACTTCCCAGCTGAATTTGATGCAGGAAACGGCATAGTGGGCAGCATAGGTGTAGGTTATGTCATTAACCAACAATTTCGTGTAGAAGCTCGTTTAGGTTATCGCGAAAGTAGTTTCGACCAACAACAGTTTGGAACAGGCGAGCGTGAAGGTGAAGAATATATATTAGATGGTGAAATAGAAAGCACTACACTGACCATTGAAGCCTTTTATGACTTTGTAAATAACTCGGCATTCACTCCTTATATTAAGGCGGGTTTAGGTATAGCAGACAACAGTTATTCCGCTAAATTAGGTGGCGCGGGTGTAGCAGGTTTTGATGCATTTGATGGCGCAGCCGATGGTTTTTACGATGCTTACGCAGATGACGACTCAACAGAGTTTTCTTGGAACTTAGGTTTAGGCGTTAACTACAAAATAACCGACAACACTGGCATTTATGCTGAATACCAATACACCTCTTTAGGTGAAGTGATGACAGGTCAAGATTCATTTACAGATGGTTTTATGATCGATGATCTAGCCACTAATGAACTATCAATCGGCATTCGCGCTAACTTTTAATTAGGAAAAGAAAATGAAATTAATGAATAAACTAGTACTCAGTATTGCATTATTAACCACGCCTATATTCGCCTTTGCAGAAGTGATTGAAATAGCCAGTTTCACTCTAAATAAAGGTGTGACTTTTCAGGAGTTTGCTGCCATTGATAAAACGGTAGAAAAAGAACATGTCAAACTACAACCTGGCTTTATATCCAGAGAAACGGCTAAAGGTGAAAACGGTGAATGGTTGGTAGTAGTGCACTGGGAAACGTTAAAAGATGCAGATGCTTCAATGAATAGTTTTATGCAGGCTAAAGCAGCCAACACTTTCATGTCAAAAATTAATACATCCACTATGAACATGAAACGTTACACTAAATAATTAGCAGACTAAAAGCATTTGGGGTAAGTCATCCTTACCCCAAATAATAAGATACTTTATTTCAACTATTGGAGAGCTCTATGAAAAAGCCAGCCCCCATGCAATTAACAGTTGTTGATTCACAACAAGTGACACCTAATATGCAACGCTTAGTGCTTAAAGGCGATGAACTGGTTAATTTCCCCAACAATTGTGAAGGTAGCTATATAAAGTTTCTATTCAATAAAGAAGGCACAACTGATTTAAGCCAACTTAACTCAGGTGAACGACCCGTCATGCGCACTTATACAGTAAGACGTTTTTCAGCGGAAAATCGCAGTATAGAGGTAGATTTTGTTCGCCACCTCAGTACTGACTTACAAAGCGGTTTTGCCACCCGTTGGGCCATGTCAGCCCAAATAGGTGAAACGGTTAATATTGCTGGCCCAGGTAGCATTAAAGAAATTAACACAGATGCAGATTGGTTCTTTATGGCCGCGGATATGACAGCACTACCTGCCCTTTCCGCAAAAATTCGCCAGTTACCGTCAGATGCGAAAGGTTATGCTGTGATAAAAGTCACTGCACAAGAAGATACTCAACCAATTACAGCTCCGCAAGATATACAAGTTATCTGGTTAAAAAATGAAGATTCGCTTACCGCTCAAGTAAAATCTTTGCCTTGGTTAACAGGGGTTGCTTCGGTTTGGACTGCTTGCGAATTCGATGATATGCGCGAATTGCGCAAATACTTTCAAAATGATCAACAAGTTCCACGTGAGCTTATTTACATTAGTAGTTATTGGAAAAACGGTTTATCTGAGGATGGTCATAAAGTCATTAAACAACAAGATGCCCAAAGCAGTCAGTAGTTATCGTCTGACCGCTTTGAGCTGGTTGGAATAGAACAAACAACCAGATGTTTTTTTAATGATCTTTTTAGAAGCACCTGGTTAAATGCTCTATAAGTGACTTTCTCTGCAGACTTCTGTAACTAAGTGTTTTACGTCTGCATACCTAGCATGTTCACAACTGCCAAATCCTGTAACCTGCCTGACTTTTAAACGAGTAAATAAAGGCATGGTCATGGCGGTCAAAAAGCGGCAATAAATCGATTCGGTTATCTCCACTTCTGTTTTACCGGATAAATGTTTGCTTAGATTGGCCATAGACTCAGCCACTAATGTTTTATTGGGTATAGCGATGGGTTTAGAGTATGCAAGTTTGGCCACATGCCCTTTACACACACTACAATGTCCGCAGTGTTCGGGCACTTGTTGATCATCAAAATAAGCCGATAAGTTAAAATTCAAACATTTATCTAATTCGAAAAAGCGCACTAAAGTCGCAATACGTTTTACTTCTTTTTGTTCATTTTCGGCAAAGTAGCTAGCTAACTTTATGACTAAATCATTGGCTAACAAGGCCGCTTTATTCACCTCATATACCTCAGTGATCAAGCGAGATTCTAATTGGATATGATTGTGCTCGTGTAAATATTCTAATGCAGCTACCACTCGGCCACGCTCTGCGCCATAATTTTGATAGATCTCATCAAAGTTGACCACACCCCATACTTTTTTCATCGAGGTATGCGTAAACACCGCATTTAAAAACTCACTTCGCTCAGCAGAAAATTGCTGCAAAATAACAGCTTTGTCTGTAACAAATTTATACTTAAATTCAGCAAAGTAGGCATATAAAGGGCGAACAACCTTGGCTAATTCTAATTGTACTAATAGCGTTTTAAGAGGTAATTGGCGAATATTACTCAGGGTCGACAAAGTGTTAATTTGCATTTCCCATTGAAATTGACCATTAGCTGCTGCGTCTTCCCCTTGAGCCGCTATGTCATCAATCACTCGTTGAATAGCGGGTTGGTCTGGAGTGTCACCATAAACAAAGTTTTCTATGGTCACTAAACCATCTAAATTAGCTAAAACTGTACAATTTGCTGGTTGACCATCTCGCCCACCTCGACCAATTTCTTGACTGTAATTTTCGATGGACTTAGGTAAATCATAATGCACCACAAACCGAATATCTGATTTGTCTATGCCCATACCAAAGGCGATGGTTGCCACCACAATTTGTAGTTTCTGCTGCATAAAATCATTTTGAATATTCTGCCGTACATCAGTGTCTAACCCCGCATGATAAGCTTGAGCTATACAACCACTTTGCTGTAAAAAGCGAGCCACTTGTTCAGCCGTTTGTTGCAAGGTTACATACACAATCCCCGCTCCTTGCTGCTGTTGCAACACATTCAACAACTCTTGGTTTTTATGCGCTTCTAAAACAGGCAGTACATGTAAATTTAAGTTTGACCGATAAAAACCTGTTTGTACTATATCCTCTGGGGCAATGGCAAAACGGCTAGCCATATCTTGTTTGACTTTTTTGGTGGCGGTCGCCGTGAGTAACAACACTAATGGAATATTTAACTCTTGTTTATAGGCAGGCAGTTTTAAATAATCGGGACGAAAGTTATGACCCCACTCAGAAATACAATGGGCTTCGTCAATCACCAGCATAGACACAGGTACTGATTCAATAAACTGTCTAAATCTTTCGTTTTTAAAGCGTTCAACCGACACCATTAAAATTTTACACTGACCAGAACGCACATCCTGCATCACTTGTTTATTTTGTTCAGGTGATAAGGTTGAATCGATACTCGCAGCGGCAATGCCTTTACTGTGTAAAAACTCTAATTGATCTTTCATTAATGCCAATAATGGCGAGACCACTAAAGTTAAATGGGGCAATTCAGTAGCGACAAACTGATAACATAAAGACTTACCAGAACCGGTAGGAAATATTGCTAAAGTTGAACGTTGATTTAATAATCTTTGCACCACATCTTGTTGGCCTGAGCGAAACGAATCAAAGCCAAAACGGCTTTGTAATAACTGAGTATAATCAATATTTTGCATCATTTTGGGGAGCCTTCCTTGGTTAGTTTTAACGCTCTCAAAGATAACACTTAATATTTCTCTAGCTGATAAATAGCATCAGTTAGCAAATCCATCTTGTCTGTTAATACACTTTGGGCATCGGTTAACGCTTGATTATAGTAGATATTGCCCATTTCTTTAGAAATAAAATCTAACAGAAACTCAGCATCAAATTGACCAAGTTCAACTTCTAACTCATTAGACATATATTTTTGTAATTTTGTGACTAATGCCAATTTTTGTTCGGGGGAAAATTCTATAGCAGACAATGGTGACTCCAGTTTTTTATCAATAGCCCGATGATCTTGACGGCTAAGCAGCCACTTGTATAGGGCTAATTCATAGCAATTTTAGCGGCGAATAAAGTTAAGTGCTTTTTATAATCACTAAAGACTAAATGTTAAGTTTGCTTTATTCTATTCAACGTATCCTTACAGCTCTCTATTTTGTGGAAATAATATGTCAAACTCAATCGATGCCAACACTATCGCTCAGTACACACCAGAACAACGTCTAAATTATTTAGTCAAAGAAATTATTCAACACCAACAAGTTTGGATATTAACCGACCAAGATGGTTGTGTGATGTTAAATACTGAAGACGAAGATTGTGCACCCGTTTGGCCAAGTGAAGCATACGCACAAGCATGGGCCACTGGAGAATGGGCAGATTGCGAGCCTAAAGCCATAGACCTAAAGACATGGCATGCAAAGTGGACCCAAGGCCTTGAAGATGACGACGTAGCCATAGCGGTATTCCCCAGTGAAGATCAAGACGGTTTAGTGATTTCTGCCCAAGAGTTAGATTTTGAGATTAAAACCAAGGGGAAAAAGCTGTAGCTAGGAGATAGATGCTAGTAAATAGAAAAAGATTAAAGCAAAAGAATTTGTCACAGAGTTGCACAGAGAAAAGCAATGGAATGTTAAAATCAAAAGATGATCACAGAGGCTTCGCTACACAGAGGGGAAACGCAGACTTAGCAGCGTGAGGCAGAGTAGAGCAAAAAACAGTTTTAAAAAAAATGCCAAATGTAGCTAGCTTTTAAACTTCGTTTCGAAGTTTGGTTTCGACCAAGGCTGACAGGCGGGTTTGAGCGATCAACGGTCATTCGAGCTACCTCAGTCGAACGACTGCTTTGCCCAAGAAGGACTAAACCGCTAGCGCGGTAGGACTCCCACTTCGAGATTGTCAGTATTCCCAAAGTTTGTGATCCGCACCTAACCTGAATAAAGGGTAATTTTGCCCTGAATTCAGATTAGGAGTGATCTCATGTCACAACAGAATGAAACAGTAAGTCCCCTTCGTCAGCGCATGATAGAAGAAATGACCATGCGCAAGCTAAGCCCAAAAACTCAAGCTCAATACATCAGAAGTGTAAAGAAGTTAGCTGCATTTTTGAAGCGTTCGCCAGAAGAAGCTACTGCTGAAGAGCTTAGGAAATTTCAGTTAATGCTAGCGGAAACCGGCACGTCTAACATTACTATCAATGCGACTTTGCAAGGTTTGAGGTTCCTATATTGTAAAGCACTAAAACGCCCTGAGGTACTCAGTAAAACGAGTTCAGTACCTGAGCCACGCAAGCTACCGAACGTGTTAAGTGTTGAAGAAGTTAAACAATTGATGATGGCAACCACCAGTGTTAAGTATCGTGCTGCACTGTCTGTGGCTTATGGTGCAGGTTTACGCATTGGTGAGGTGGTGAAACTAAAAGTCTCTGATATCGACAGTAAGCGTATGCTGATACGCGTAGAGCAAGGGAAGGGTAAAAAAGATCGCAATGCCATCTTATCGCCAGTGCTGTTAGACCAGCTAAGAGAGTGGTGGCGTTATGCACACGCCAAGCGCTTGATGTTAAATGGCGGATGGCTCTTCCCCGGACAGCAACCCGTTAACCACCTATCCACAAGACAACTTAGCCGAGGGTGCAAAGCCGCAGCAGAAGCTGCCGGTATCGAAAAATGTGTATCGATGCACACGCTTCGGCACAGTTTCGCGACGCACTTATTAGAAGCGAATGTGGATATTAGAGTTATCCAAGTGCTGCTAGGACATAACCAACTGGAAACGACCGTCACGTATACGCAAGTCGCGACGAAATTGCTTCATAGGGTGGTAAGTCCGCTTGATGCGCTATCGGATTGAGTAGCGTGTTATGGATCATCCATCATCAAGGCCAGCACTTGAGGTGGCCGACGTATTTCGTTTTTATGGTGCGCAGTATAAAACCCAACAACAAGGCCATCTGAGTCTACACCAACTCAAAGTGATGTCTGCGATTGAGCGCTGTAGAAGTGCGCAATTAGGAGGCCATCAACTGCATTGTGGGAAGTGTGAAACGGACTTGATTGCATATAACTCCTGTCGAAATAGGCATTGCCCTAAATGTCAGTCATCGGCTGCAAAAAGATGGCTCAAAGCACGGCAAGCACAATTACTGCCTGTTGAGTATTACCATGTGGTGTTTACCCTGCCGGAGGAAGTCGCACAGTTGGCGTTTTATAATAAAGCGCACATGTATGACTTACTGTTTAGTGCCGCTTCGCAAACGCTTAACACCATTGCAAGAGACCCAAAACATCTGGGTGCCGATATTGGCAGCACCATGGTATTACATACATGGGGTTCAGCCATGACGCATCATCCTCATGTTCACTGTATTGTTCCCGGCGGCGGCATCAGTCTTGATAAACACAGTTGGAAATCCTGTAAGAAAGGCTTCTTTCTACCTGTGAGAGTATTATCTCGCTTGTTCCGAAGGCTATACATGCAAGGCGTGAGGCAGTTGTATAAAGATGAGCAATTACAGTGCTTCGGCAAACTTGCTGGTACCACTAGCTTTAATGACTCTAGCAAGTTCAATGATTGGACACGCGCCCAGCAGCAAAGAGAATGGGTAGTGTATGCTAAACGTCCCTTCGCAGGCCCTCAAGCGGTATTGGCTTATCTATCGAGATATACGCATCGGGTGGCGATTGCCAATAGTCGATTGCAAAAAATGGACAAATATCATGTCCATTTTAAATACAAAGACTATCGGCGAAAAGGCAACAATATGCACAAAGTGATGCGAGTAGACACTGACGAGTTTATTCGCCGGTTTATGCTACATGTGTTACCCAACGGCTTTCATCGTATCCGTCATTATGGACTGCTTGGCAGTCAAACTAAGCTTAAACGCGCTAGACAACTGTTGAAGGTCACGGAGCCTGAGCCTGTCGCTTGCTCAGGTGAAAGTGAAGCGTCGCCCGCACCATTTACATGTCGTCAGTGCCATTCTCCGCTTACAATAATGGCGATCACAGAGCCGATATATCGACCTAGAGCACCACCGAAATGATATAAGCAATCAGTGAACATACAGCAGGCGTCATTATTATCGCGTAAAATCGATAACGGACAGGCCGTGCCTAGTAAGTGGAAATGTTATAAAACACAGCAACTATAGCTATAAGCGTTCAATGAAAAAGCCAAAAATAATGGAAAATAACGAAAACCCAACGCCTAGAAATTTAATAGCAACAACCCAAGATGTATCACACGAACAACTCAATAACGAAATCCCCATAGCCAAACATCGCAGTTAACCCACCGCGGTTCCGTCCTTCTTTTATTATCCGCCATCTGTCACTGAACAGCGAAGAAAGCTGTGCCTTCATGAGGGTGACAGAGAGCAGATAACCTACAAGATAGCGGACGTAGCTATTTATTGCGGTTTATTCTCCTTCGAGCGAAAACCAGTTATACGAAAACATATGTCAGCAATCTGCTTCTAAGGCAAAAGGAGTCATTCGCTACTTAAACATGCATGAGAAGTTTTATGTCTTTTTCTGCCGTTAGTAGATATTGTAATGAAAAGTTTTGTGACAGGAGCGGTTAGGCATTGTAAGAAAGTATATGGCTACACATAAAAAGAATCAAAAGAACTCCCTTCGCACCATGTTACTGTCTGTTAACATGGTGTTATATTAAAGCCTACGTGTAACGTGTGTTTTCTCTGAGGGCTTATTTAAATTTAAACTAGGGCCTACGAATCATGATTAATCTTTTGTTTTTATTACTCGGCGTTGGTTTACTTACCATTGGTGGTGAGGCTCTGATCCGTGGTTCATTGGCTGTCTCGAAGCGTTTTGGTGTGTCGCCATTACTAAGTGGTCTAGTTATCGTAGGTTTCGGCACTTCAGCTCCAGAATTGGTAGTATCCGTAAATGCAGCCTTAAATCAACAGCCGGATATTGCGATTGGAAACGTAGTGGGTAGTAATATCGGTAATATTCTACTAATCCTAGGGATCTGTGCTCTCATCGCGCCGATGACAATTAAGCCATTGGCATTACGCAGAGATGCTGTCACGGTAGTTGCTGCTAGTATATTCTTTTTGGTTTTAGTTGGCGGAAGCTCACTGGGTCGAGCGGATGGTGTGTTCTTGCTAATTGCCTTACTCGTATATTTAATATGGGCTTATCGAAGTGAACGCATTCATACACCCTCTGCGGAACTAAACATAGCCGAGGCTGAAGAAGTTCACGAGTTACCCAAATCAATAGGCTGGACAGTGACGGCTGTGGTAATTGGGCTACTGCTGTTAATCTTAGGGTCACAGGTACTGCTTATTGGAGCCGTTGGTATTGCTGAAAGTTTAGGATTTTCCGAGGCGGTTATCGGTTTGACACTGGTCGCTGTTGGTACATCTCTTCCCGAGCTTTCAATTTCTGTGATTGCTGCTCTGCGTCGGCACGCTGATGTGGCTATAGGAAATATACTTGGTAGCAATATATTTAATTTGCTTGGAGTTTTAGGCGTCTCTGCTTTACTTCAGCCGCTGCCGGTGCACATTAGAATTCTGCAATTCGACCAATGGTTCATGCTTGCATCGGCGGTATTACTATTTCTGTTTTTGTATACAGGGCGCCGTCTAAGTCGATTAGAGGGTGGAGTACTCTTGACCGCCTATGGAGTTTATTTAGGCCTAAGTTTCACTGCATTAGGTGGTTAACGATAGATAACTATGCTTACACAACTCAGATTGGCAAACAGATGATTGTGAAGTGAGTTTTAAATGAATTAGAATAAAGTGACTTTTACCGCAGTTAAAAGCTGCAATTTAGAAATTTTTGTTTTCAGTTGGAGCGTGACTTAGTGAAAAAATTAGAATCAGTTTTCGAACACTTTTTATGGAACTCTCGATTGTTGGTTCTAATACCGGTGATTACAAGTTTACTGGGTTCTTTAGCACTCTTCATAGTAGGTACTGTTGATATAATAATGGTAACTATCAAAAGCATTAATTACTACCTTGGCCGCGAAACTCTAGATATCCATGACTTTATTGTAACCGACATTATATTAGCTATAGATATTTATCTTATTGCCATTGTTTTGCTTATATTTGGTGCAGGTATATACAGACTATTTATCTCTCCGATTGATGAATCTGAAGCCAGTGAAATTAAACATCCATTTAACATCCAGTCTTTTGATGAGCTAAAAGATAAGATTGTCCGAGTAGTTATTCTTGCGGTAATTATTGAGTTTTTTAGAGCTGTTGTGGACATTAAATTTTCAACCGCTCTAGATGCAATTTACTTGGCATTATCTGTTTTTGCACTTGCAGCATCTCTATATCTTATGAATAAGAGTCATAAAAGTCCCCCCGAGTAATTAGTTTATATGCGTACTAAAGTAAATCAATCACATACAAGTTAATTAAGACCTTTGCAAAAAGCGTGCTGGGACAAATGCGCACGAGGCTTCACCTAGCAATGTTCACATTTAATAATTGGGGTCGTAGTTAATTTAAATAATAGATTTCACATAAATCTGTTATTTCTTGGTTGAAAATCGGCATCGCTTAAGTCAGCAATGTCGCACTTGCTGTAATTAAATACAAAATGACTCGACTGTCCGCTATTAGGCTCAAAGCTGCCTGTCACCAAAGCCCTTATCTACTTCTGCCAATGGCACATTTGAGTAATTCGGCTTTGAGCGAATTGCAGACATTAAGCATTTTCGTTTTTTGGTTGAATTAACATACAAAAGCGGTCGTTTGGTGGCTCTGAATTTTCAAACAGCCTAGCTGCTAAAATCGTCGTTTAGGATTATAAGGTATATGTCTTTGTATGAAAATTCTACGTTGGAGTAACGTTGGTTTTATAATATTGACGCTACTCAATGATCCGAACAAACTCCGTATCTTCCAGTACCGATAAGGGCGCTTTATCCGATGAAAAATCTGTCACTGTTTGCCAAGCTTTCCCTTTTTTTACAAAAACCATAGAAAATTTAAACAACTGTTCTTTTGCATCGAGCCCTTCTTTATTGGACATTTTAGAATAACGATATCCAACATCATTTGCCATATTACCGGTAATTATTCGTCGTACGATAAAAGTTTTCATGGTCAACTTTATTTTGTTTGAATTGACCATTGATGCAATTGTCTCAACATTACTCAGGAAGCTCTGATTGCCAAACTGCAATGACAAATTATCTCCACCACTTTTTATTAAGTCGAAGCGAAAGTCATGTTCAATTTTTGATAAATCATCTGGAAGAGATGCTAGACGTTTATAAATATTATCGAGTGCATCATTATCAGATATTTCTTCAGTGGCGCTCAGATTAAAGCAAATGAAAAAAAACAATAGAAACTTAAGCATAATTCTCTTCCTTATAAAAAAACCTTTTTCACTCTACTCAGGCCAACATACATTTTCCCCCGAAAAGAAGCAATTATTTGATGATGTGAATGTCAGCTTTAGTATGAGGCTTTGTGAAAATTCATATATCTTAACTGTCTGCATATGGCACATTGGAGTCAATTTGATTAAGCCCAAAAATTCAACCTATAAATGTCAGCTTATGTCTGAACTATGTGACTTGTAGGTTGTGCCATGTAGAAAGCCAACCTTTAGAATTTACTCGGTGTTCAAAAACCGCTTTCGATCGCTTTGGGTTATGGGTAAGTTGTAAATTAAACAATGAATCAACCCCGAACGCTGAGACACATTCTAAACTGCCATCATTTAATTGACGAATACCAATTGCCGTTTCTTTTTCTGGCCAATAACTCATAGCATCCAGTGAACTTCGATACGGTTCATCATTGTTTCGTATATGCATCAATGCTTGGTTTCTCACTTGCCAATCTATATTTGGCTGCATTTCTTTAAGCCTTGATTCATATATTCGATATTGTGCAGGGTTAGATTCGTTTGAATCAAAATATATAACATCGACATCATTCAGTGCTGTTGGAGTCGGCATTTGATGCAAAAAATCCCAAACTAAATTTCGAACAAAACCAGCAGCAATATAACAATCAGGTAAATCAAGTAAGCTAACAAATTCAAGCGCCCTTAACCGTAATTGATCTGACTCAATAAGCTTCACGATACTATTTATGCTCATCTTACGTAATTCCCTCTGTGTAGCGCAGCCTCTGTGGTTTAAAACTTTTGTCTTTTCGGCGAAGCCGCATCTTTAATCTCTGTGTACCTCTGTGACATGCTTTGATCTTTGCTTTAATCTTGGTCTTTTTCTATTCACTAGCATCTAGCTACTGCTCCACTCTGCTTAGTCTGCTTCATGCTGCTTTAATTTTTTCCTCTATGTAACTCTGTGGCAATTTTTTGCTGTTAAACTTGAATCTCGCGGCTAGGCGCTGCTTTTAAAAGAATGGATTCCGGCTTAAAAGCACACCGGAATGACGAAATTTAAGACTATCAATATGACTAAGAAATGGTACTAGCTACTACCTCCTAATTACTGCTCTAAACTTCTTTTTCTGCTCCACTCTGCTTAGTCTGCTTCATGCTGCTCTACTAATCTTTGGCAAAAGTTTCAAATTGATTCGGCAAAAAATCCACCAACCGGCCAGATAATCCCACATAAGTTTCTAAGGTTTGTGGGAACGACAGGAATATTTTAGGTAAAACCTTTAATAACTGATCATTGCCTCTGCTTTCAGCTTGGCTAATTGCCAAAGGGATATCAGCGAAGGTGGTAAACATATACAAACAATGGGATAAGTCTTTTTGTAATTGCAACATAGTCTGTTGGTCGGTGATCTGCATCTTATTCCATGCATCTTTCCAAACAGGTTCAAGCTGTGCATGCCCGAACAACATGCCCTGACACCACAAAGAAAGTGGACTTTGTTTTGAAGTATCTCCCTCAAAAGTCACACCTTGAGGTAATACTATGTGTTCATCACTCATTTCTTTTAACTGCCACTGCAACAATTTCATCAATAAATCGGTTAGCTGATCAGCTTGTTTTTCACTGGTTAATTGGTTTTTGTTATCGATTACCCAAGGCAGCCAGACTTCGGGCATAGGAATTTCAGGTGCAGCACAAACCGCAAAAATCTCACCTTGAATAAAAGGGTAAGGATGCAAAACATTCACTAGAGCTGCAGAGTCACATAAGTCATACAAAGTGGCATGAGAGTAGGATTCAAAATTAGGCATAATGACAAAGACCAATGTTCATTTGAAATGCAGTATAACAAGATAGCTTAAGCTTATGGAATGCCAACCATAATGCCCACCAGCAAAATTAATTAGAAAATGTTATTGCATCGCCCCCACATTGTTATAGTATAACATCACTCCAGTTATTCTATTTGTAATTTTCATGACCCATTCATTATCAAAAATTAGCATGCTTGTATTCGCAGCCTTGTCTAGTCAAGGTACTTTAGCAGCAGACAAACCTATTCAAAAAGACGAAAGTGATATTGAAACTTTAGTTATTACTGCTAGCCCTTTAGGGCGCTCTATCCTTCAATCTGCCACGCCAGTATCTATTTTAAGTGGTGATGAATTAGAGAAAAACCAGGCCGCGACTTTAGGTGAAACCTTGAAATCGGTGCCAGGAGTGAATAGTACTTATTTTGGGCCTGTTTCTAGTAGTCCTATTATCCGAGGGTTAGATGGCCCAAGAGTAAAAGTTATTCAAAATGGCTTAGATAGTTCTGATGCCTCACGGGTTGGACCTGACCATGTGACCACTAATGAAACTAGCACAGCGACTCAAATCGAAGTATTACGTGGGCCATCAACGTTATTATACGGAAGTGGCGCAATTGGTGGCGTAGTCAACGTAGTGGATAATCGCTTACCTAAAACTCGCCAAGATGAAACATCAGGTCGAGTCAGTGGACTTTACGATTCAGTTTCAAACGAGCGTTCGTTGTCTACCGATCTAAATGGTGGTTCAGGTAATGTTGCTTGGCATCTTGATGCGTTTAAACGTAAAACCGATGATTATGATGTACCTGAGTTCACCCTTGAAGATGGTGACGTAGTAAACACCATAGATAATTCAGATATAGATTCTCAAGGTTTTACATTTGGCGCAGGTTGGATTGGTGACGATGTGACAGTTGCTTTGTCTTATGGCCGCTTAGAAACGGAATATGGTATTCCTGGTCATTCTCATGATGATCATGAGCATGAAGAGGAAGACCACGACGAAGAGGAACATGACGAGGACGAGCATGATGAGCACGCAGAAGAAGAAGTGTTTGCTCGCATGAAACAAGATCGTGTCCAGTCAATAGTCGAATGGAAAAACCTCTCTGGTTTATTCTCCGAGGTACATTGGCTTAGTGCTTATACAGATTACCAACATAGTGAAATTGAAGAAGGCCAAGTAGGCACGACTTTCAAAAATGATTCCCTAGAATCAAGACTATGGGCCAAACATAAAGCACTAAATGGCTGGGAAGGAGTTCTAGGTTTACATTATACAAATTCTGAATTTTCAGCTGAAGGAGAAGAAGCTTTTACCCCTTCTACTGATACAACTAATACCGCATTATTTGTATTAGAAGAAAAGTCAATCGGCAACTTTTTATGGCAATTAGGTGGCAGAGTTGAACATGTTTCTCACAAACCAGACAATGACTTTTTCATCAATAGTGAAGTAGATGCTGATTTTGATGATTTAACTTATACAGCAGTGAGCGCATCAGCAGGCTTTGTTTATCAAGTAAAAGATAATCAGTCACTTGCATTAAATTATGCCTTCTCTGAACGGGCACCTTCATCTGCTGAAATATTTTCGAATGGACTTCACATTAGCACATCGACTTATGAAATCGGTGCTGGGTTTGATTTAGAAATTGATGATAGTGATCCAGATGATATTGAATTTACTGTAGTGCAATCGAGTCATGCTGTTGATAAAGAAATTTCTAATAATCTAGATATTACTTACAGAATTCAAGCCGATAATCTGCAAGCTAACTTCAGTGTATTTTACAATCAAATAGACAATTATTTGTTTGAACAAAACACCGGCTTAGAATACCACGAGCATGAAGAAGAACATGACGCAGAAGAGGATCATGAAGAGGAGGGGCATGAAGAAGAAGGCACACCAGTATATGCCTTTAACCAGCAAGACGCGGTACTTTATGGATTTGAAGCAGATGTGGATTGGCATTTAAATGATAATTTACGTGTAAGTGGTTTCACAGACTTTACTCGTGCCAAGTTGAGTCATAGTGATAGTGATAATAATAATTTACCACGTATCCCACCAATGAGATTAGGTGCAGAATTACACTGGGAGCAAGATAGTTGGCACGCAGAGCTAGGCGCAACCTATTATTCAAAGCAGGATAAAATTGCTGACTATGAAACCCAAACCGATGGATACACCATAGTTTCTGCATCATTTAATTATTACCTTCCGTTGGGCGACAATGATTTAACACTTTACGTAAAAGGTAATAATTTAACCGATGAGTTAGCTCAAGTTCATAGCTCGTTTATAAAAGATGTGGCTCCTTTACCGGGTCGTAGTTTCGTAATGGGTGCTAAATTAAATTTTTAAGCATCACTTTAAGTGCTGGTACTCGATTTAAATTTTGGCAAACCCGTGGCAATTGCTAACGAGCCAAAAATTAATATCAACATTGGGTACCAGCAGTAAGGTGTCAGTGAAAAAGGCGAGACACCCGCTAAACTCGCCGCAGCTAACAGCTGGCCACCGTAGGGAACTAAGCCCTGAAAACCACAAGAAAAAATATCTAAAATACTGGCAGTACGTCTTGGATCAACATTAAATTGCTGACTAAAATCCTTAGCGATTGGGCCACTTGTGACAATCGCTATAGTATTATTTGCTGTTGTCACATCTAAAAAGCTAACTAAAGCGGCGCTACCAACTTCTGCCCCTTTACGACTTTTAACCCGCTTTTTGATGACAGAAACTAACCACTGTAAACCGCCATAAGCATGCATTAAAGCAACAATACCGCCTATCATTAACGCGATGGCCACCATATCTTGCATCCAGCCCATACCCTTTTGCACACTATGTAACATACTGGTATAGGTAAAAATGCCTTTTGCGATCCCCACAACACATGCTGAACTAATACCCACAGCCAACACAGTAATGACATTCAAACCCACAAGGGCGCACACAATAATAATTAAATAAGGGGTGATTAACCAAAAATCATAATCTTTTGCAGTCACCACCCCTGCACCATTAATATCCACCAACATTAACAGCACAATAGTGACTAAAGCCGCAGGCAGTACAATTAACAAATTTGCTTTGAACTTGTCTCTTAATTTCACCCCCTGTGTTTGCGTAGCCGCAATAGTGGTATCTGAAACAAATGACAAGTTATCGCCAAACATAGCGCCCCCAATGACGATTCCTACTGCTAAAGGTACAGGTACACCCAAACTATTCGCCAAACCTACACCCACTGGCGTAATAGCACTGATAGTCCCCATAGAAGTGCCCATAGCAAAAGCAATAAAACAGGAAATAATAAACAAGCCAGGTAATAACCAATTGGTCGGCACATAATTTAGTGCCCAATTAACAGTGGCATCCCGCGCGCCTATATCAATTGTCACCGCATAAAAAGCACCAGCCAATAGAAAAATCATTGCCAATAAAATAATGGTACTGTCACCTCCTCCTTTGCAAAACACCTCTACTTTTTCTACAAAAGACAAGGGCTTACTTTTCCGATTAAGTATAAATGCATAAGCACTACTGAGCATAAATGCCACCAAAATAGGCATAGTACTAAAATCTTGAGTGATCGCCCCAGAACCCACAACTAGTAATACAAACATAATTATTGGGCTTAAACCAAGCGCATTTTTTTCCGGAAAATTTGACATAAAAAGAGCCCTTTAAGGCAGACTATTAATTTAAAAAGAAGGTATAAATAAAAGACATAGAGTGCATCAACGAACGTGATGCACTCATATTAATTTAGGCTTTGAGTCGTGCTATCGCTTGTTCCAATTGAGAACGAGGACAACCAAAGTTAATTCGAACGAAATTCTTATCGCCAAAATCAATACCAGGTGATGGGCCAACGCCTTTATCTTCAAAATACTTTTGTGGGTTTTCAACACCTAAACCACTGCAATCGATCCAGGCTAAAAATGTACCTTGTGGCCGTAATAATGTTAAGCCATCGATACTGTTAATTTCTTGTTCAAGATAATCCAAATTAGCTCGAAGGTACTGTAAAAGTTCAGCATGCCATTGATCACATTGAGTAAAAGCGGCCAAAGTGGCTTCTAAACCTAACACTGTCACCCAGGGCATAATCCCCCTAGCAGCATTATTAAATTCAACTCTTGTTTTAGCATCTTCAATAATAGCAAAAGAGGTACCTAAACCAGCAACATTGAAGGTTTTACTGGCAGCCATTAGGGTGATAACTTTGCCGTTAAACTCGGATATTTTTCCTGCCGGAATATGTTTAGCCTTTTCATCTAAAATTAAATCACAATGAATTTCATCAGAGCACAAAAGCACATCATTTTGTTGGCAGATTTCTGTTATACGTTGTAATTCATGCTCTGAAAACACCGAGCCAACAGGGTTCATAGGATTACAGACAATAAATAACTTACAGGCGGGATCTGCTGCTTGTTTTTCTAATTCAGCTAAGTCTATAGTCCAACGACCATCTATTGCCACTGTGCCAATGTCAACTCGCTCTAAGCCATTAATTTTTGGTGCAGCTAATAAAGGTGGGTAATTAGGGGTTTGTACCATTACCTTATCACCAGGCTGGCAATACGCTTTACACACAATATTAAATGCTGGCACCACACCTGGGGTCCAAACAATCCAATCCGGCGAAATCTGCCAATCATATTGACGAGACAACCAGTCGACTACAGCTTGGTTCACAGCGGTATGATGAGCTGGCACTGTATAGCCAAGTAAGCCATGTTCGGTTCGCGCATGTAACGCATCTAATATAGGTTGGGCACATTTAAATTCAGTATCCGCTATCCACATAGGTAATACATCAGTGCCATTGTATTTTTCCCATTTAAAAGCGTAGGTAGGTTTTCTATCGATAATTTGATCAAAAAGCATGAATAAAATCACTTACTTTAAAGGTTAAATATTATTAATTAGGGCGATTTATTTAATCGGCATCCCGGATCAGTTTTTCTACTTTAGTTAATAGGTTATTCGTATGAAATGGTTTGACAATAAAATCACTGGCCCCCAAACGCATAGAATCCATCACTAACTGTTTAGTTGCATTGGCTGTGATCATTAAAAATGGGCAATTTGGCTTAGACTCACGCAAAGCTGCGAGAATTTCTAAACCGCCAACATCCGGCATTAACCAATCACATATAACGAGAGAAATAGATTGTATTTTTTCGCTTTGCACAAAAGCCAAGGCTTGGATGCTATCAGAAAAACTAATAATCTCACTCGAGGTAATATCTTCTAATACTATTTGCAATAACTCGAGTGTGACTTTGTCATCATCAATTACCACAATGTTACAATCGTACATAACTCGTCCTCACTGTTAGCCTCACGCAGAATAAAAAGTAATATCCTTGTCAGACCAACTAGACAAAACAAAGCTTAAAGGATGTTAAATTAAACAGAAATGAATCCGTCTAGCATAAGTTATCTTCAGCTTTGTTGCCATTGACTATTCCATATTTTGTGTAAACCATTAACCCAATTTATCTGAGGCAATATGATATCTAGGATCTTCATTTAAATTCATTTCTACATATTCTTGAGCTTTGGTCATTAGCTGACGGCATTCAGGGCTAATATGCCTAATATGCAGTTTTTTACCTTGTTTTTTATATTTATCAGCTAGGCCATCAATTGCATCTATGCCTGAAGAATCCCAAATACGTGAATGATTAAAATCAATCACCACATCTTGCGGATCATTCTGTGGATCAAACAAATTTTTGAAATGTAATACTGAGCCAAAAAACAATGGTCCTTGTAACTCGTAAACTTTCCAACCATCATCATCTGTATGTGTTTTGGCATTGATATGTGCTGCATGTTTCCACGCAAAAACTAAAGCCGAAACAATCACACCGACCACTACAGCAATGGCTAAATCGGATATAACAGTAACAAATGTCACTAAGAAAAGTACAAATGCATCTTCTTTATTTACCCCTCGAATGATCCTAAATGAAGCCCATTCAAAGGTGCCAATCACCACAATAAACATGACTCCCACTAAGGCTGCCAAAGGGATCATTTCAATAAGTGGCGCAGCAAATAAGATAAAACCAAGTAATACTAATGCCGCAGTAATACCAGATAATCGACCTCGCCCACCTGAATTAATATTAATCATGCTCTGACCAATCATGGCACATCCACCCATACCACCAAAAAATCCGTTAACTGTATTAGCGACACCTTGACCTAAACACTCTCTGTTACCTTGGCCACGGGTATCGGTCATTTCATCAATTAATGACAAAGTTAACAGTGACTCAATCAAGCCGACTAAAGCTAAAATAATTGATGTGGGTAATATGACATATAAGGTATTAAGGCTGATTGGGATCACTGGTATTTTAAAGGTAGGTAGCTCACCGGCTAAGGTCGCCTCAGCTTTTTGATCAGCTGGTAACATGTCTCGTACAAAATCAATAACAGTTCTAGCTTCTAAATCTAAACCATGAACTAAAGCAGTGACACCCACAATCGCCACTAAAGAGGCTGGTACCGCTGTGGTTAATTTAGGTAGCAGAAAAATAATAGCCATAGTTAATGCCACCAGACCTAACATTAAATAAAGCATTTCCCCTTGCATCCAAACCCAATTATCTAAGCCATCTGCCACTTTAAACTGACCTAGTTGGGCGAGAAATATTACGATAGCTAAACCATTCACAAAACCTAACATTACAGGATAAGGCACTAAACGGATAAACTTACCCAGCTTGAATAGCCCAAACATGATTTGTAACAATCCTGCTAAAATGACCGCCGCAAACAAATACTGAATACCATGCTGAGCAACTAACGCCACCATGACCACAGCCATAGCACCAGTAGCGCCAGAAATCATCCCAGGACGACCACCAATAGCCGAGGTGATTAAGCCCATCATAAAGGCAGCATATAATCCCACCATAGGTTCAACACCCGCAACAAAAGCAAAAGCAACGGCCTCGGGAACTAGCGCCAAGGCAACTGTGATCCCAGACAATATATCGTTTTTGACATTGCTGTCTTTATTGGTGATCAAATCAAACATTTGAATTCCTCGTGAAAGGTCGACGATTAAAAAATTGGCGCGGATTCTAGCAGTATTCGAGAGAAATTGCTTTTAACAGATTGTAAAAAAAAGAATTGTAGGCACCGACAGTGAATATGAAACAAGCCAAAGATTAAAGGCAGTTGCGAGGGACGAGATTAAAGCTGCGAGTCAAAAGCAAAAGATTGAAAGAATTTTCCCCCAGATATCACCAAGGAGTGACTAGAATTAGTTTAATTTCGGTATATTTCCGAGAAGTGCTTGTTTTAATAAATCATTTAATTCTTCAAACTGAAAGTTAGCTTCTGCTTTTTTGGCTATCGTCTTCGCTTCTTCAACACGCCCATTTTTAGTTAATGATGCCACCAACCTAGCTATATCTAAGGTGATAAATTCTTGAATAGTATTTAATGCCCATTCTCTATCTTCTTCTGTAGGAAAGTCTCTAAATAGAATAGAAAGACGTTGATTTTCGTAGGACATTAGTAAACCGAAGTATTCCTCTTCTGAGTTTAGATGCTTCCCATAGAGTGCAAACTCTCCCAAATCAATAAGCACATCTTTAAAAATAGGAAAATAGCGATTAAATTTTTTAACATCATTTAAATCTAGCCACTTAATTAATTCAAAAGCTTTATCTTTTCTATTCAAAGCCCTAGTCGCCCCAAAAAAATTCAAAGCTAAGTGAGGTGACTCTTCGTTACCCTCTACTATTTTGATCTTGGTATAATTAGAAATATACCTCAATAATGTTTTTGCTGGTGGGTATTGCTTACTTAAGTATTTCCAATGAGTAAAACCGAATGGCTTATTTCCAAAACCAATCCTCATACTCTTGTCAAATTGCGCTTGATAAAGCCACACTGTTTTAGCTAATGCTAATGCATAGTTTTGGCTATACATATCGTTTGCTGCACTTTGAATAATCTCTTTGTGTCCGAATGTATCATCGGGCACAAACTTTGGCAGTCCATTTAAAATTTCCAGCGCTCTATTCGATTGCTCTTTCCAAGAACCAGTTTCATTAATTACGACACACGGATAACTCTTAAAAGCTTTGTTATTTTTTTCACACTTAGACACAGCATTCTGGTTAGCACTGTTTTGGGAGACTTGATTAATTGAATATCCCCATGCTCCATTCTCTGATTGAGCAAAGCTTTTAAAGCCAACCTCCTCTTTGAATGTATTGAAATACTCTTCATATGCAGAAGAAGATATCAAAGCACTTTCTTCCTGTGGAACATACTTAAATATTTCACGGACTTTCGATTCAGGGCTATCATAAACTTTGACATTCGTAACATTTATACCATCAGGAATGTTAGAGTCAGTAGCTGACATATCATTGATAACATTAGAAGATGTGGCATCTAATTTAGAATTGGATATACAGCCGCTCAATAAAATTACCATAAAAATCAAATGCTTCATGAAAAATCCTTTTAATAATCTTGGGGTTACAAAAGTGAAACGTTACCATTATTTTCGACCATGCATACATGCATAAGATTGAGAATCCGTAATAAGAAAAAGGCTGGAAAACCCAGCCTTTAATCGTAAATATCGATGTTAGCATTAAAGCTGTTTAAGCAACGATATCTAATAATTCCACATCAAATACTAAAGTAGCATGTGGGCCAATTGCGCCACCTGCACCTTGCTCACCATAGGCTAAAGCAGATGGCACGTGTAATTTAAGCTTAGTACCTACTTTCATAAATTGTAGGGCTTCTGTCCAACCTTTGATCACGCCATTTACTGGGAATTCTGCAGGTTGACCACGGTCATAAGAACTATCAAAAACGCTACCGTCTAACAACATGCCGTGATAGTGAGTACGTACAGTTGAAGTAAGTGTAGGTACTTCGCCGTCACCTTGAGTTATCACTTCATATTGCAGGCCACTATCAGTAACAGTCACTTCGTCACGTTTGGCATTTTCTGCCAAATAGGCTTCACCTTCAGCAATAACTGGAGCAAATTCCTCAGCTTTAGCGGCTTGCATACGTTGGTGAATCTGATTAAAAGCCTCACGTAATGTATCGTTATCAACTTCAGCTTCTTGCTTATTAAAGGCAACGGCAAGACCAGCTTGTACAGCGGCAATATCTAACCCGTCGAATGGATTTGATGCTAATTGCTCACCCATTTGTAAACCGATCCCATAACTAGCTTGCGTTTCAATAGTAGAATATTTATCTGACACTTTGGCTCCAAAAATAATTTCGAGTTACCTCTATTAAGTAACCCCTAAAAAAAGTGGCGGTAAGTATATCACAGTGCTAAAGCAGCTTTCACCACTAAACTTATCTAAAACCTAAGAAGCACTTTATATTGGGTATATCCTGCCGTACAAACGCTAAGCCCTGCGGTTTACTTGCTCAAAATATATACAAACGGTGAACTTTTACGAGCTTATCATTAAAAAATAAGTCAACCTTTGTATATTCGCTTAGACAAACCCTCTGTATCTAAGTATCTTATGCCTATTCATAGTGATAAGTACTTACGCTGAATGTATCAAGCGGCTTTTGCACAAAGTAGCGTGATACACAAATAGTTGTTTCCTTTCTTTTAGCAAGAGCGTAAAGCAAAATAACGTCGGAGGATCTCCTCTAGATGGTTGTTTAACTGCATATAATGCGTAGTTTGCATTCGAAAAGAGCAGCATTGTGTATTCATTCTAAGGTTTTGAATAGCTTTAAACTATTGCTAAGTGATCGCTTATCACTATGAATTAATACTGTATTTTACTTTTTAACATTGGAGCCTAATATGTCACAAAATCTTGACTCTCAACTGACTGGAACTGTTCGCAATTTGGGCGTGGTGTTAGGTGAAACAATTAAAGCCCAGTTGGGCGAAGAATGGCTAGAAAGGATTGAAGCGGTAAGAAAGGATGGAAGAGAAGCTTATAAAGGTGATCAAGATTCAGCTACGCGAGTTAAACAACTGTTTACTGAATTACCGAGTGAAGATTTACTTACGGTAGGCAGAGCTTTCGCGCAATTTCTAAATTTAGCGAATATCGCCGAACAAGAATTTAATAGTAACAACGAGCAAGATGATTCTATTGACAATTTATTTAGTCATCTAGATCAAGCCAATGTTGAAGCTGCCACCTTTGAAGAAGCTGTGCAAAAACTGAATATTAATTTAGTACTAACTGCGCACCCTACAGAAGTGACTAGGCGTACATTAATTCATAAACATAGTGAATTAGCGAAATGCCTAAGCGAAATCAATGGCTCTGAACTAAAAGCATCGCAACGTGGTAAAATTGAAACCCGCATTGCCGATATTATCAGCCAAGCATGGCACACCGAAGAAATTCGTACTATTAGACCTACACCAGTAGATGAAGCCCGTTGGGGATTTTCGGTCATTGAAAACTCACTTTGGGAAGCCGTTCCTGATTTTATTCGTGAGTTAGACAGTCGTTTTAACAATAAATATGGCCTATCACTACCCCTTGACGCCTCTCCCGTAAATTTAGGTTCGTGGATGGGTGGGGACCGAGACGGCAACCCATTTGTTACCTCGAAAGTTACTGAAGAAGTATTATTATTAGCCCGTAAACGTGCAGCCAAATTATTTGCTCAAGATATCGACTTTTTACAAGCTGAGCTATCTATGGGTGACTGCGATGACAATTTACGCTCATTAGTCGGCGATGCACTTGAACCTTATCGCGCCTTGTTAAGACCTTTATTGGTCAAGTTAAATAAGACTCAAGAAGGTATCTTTGACAAACTAGCTGGCCAAGTCGTGTCAGAAGACAATTGGCTAAACGATAAAGAGCAATTGTTAGAGCCATTAATGACCTGTTATGCGTCATTACAAGCATGTGGTATGTCTGTTACCGCCAACGGGCATTTGCTTGACACTATTCGCCGAGTACATTGTTTTGGTGTGCATTTATTAAAACTAGACGTACGTCAAGACTCAGAAAGACATGCAGATGTATTTTCTGAACTAACTCGTTATTTAGGTATAGGCGATTATGGGCAGTGGAGTGAAGACGATAAACAAGCATTTTTACTTAAAGAGCTAAGCTCTAAGCGCCCTCTATTCCCACCAACATGGCAACCTAGTGAAGATGTTCAAGAAGTATTAGATACTTGTAAAGTCATTGCTAAAAACAGTGAGCACGGTTTTGGTATATATATTATATCAATGGCTAGTTTGCCATCAGACGTGCTCAGCGTGATCTTATTGTTAAAAGAATCAGGCGTAGATTGGCCAATGCCAGTCGCTCCTCTATTCGAAACCTTAGAAGATCTCAACCAAGCATCAAATGTGATGAGTAAGCTACTGTCTATTGATTGGTACCGTGGTTATATTCAAGGTAAACAATATGTGATGATTGGTTATTCAGATTCAGCCAAAGATGCTGGTGCTATGGCTGCAGGTTGGGCTCAATATGAGTCACAAGAAGCCTTAGTGACTATTGCCGAAGCAAATGACATTGAACTGACTTTATTCCACGGCAGAGGCGGCACTATTGGTCGAGGTGGATTACCCGCTCATGATGCTATTTTGTCTCAACCTCCTGGCTCCCTAGACGGTGGATTCAGAGTCACAGAGCAAGGCGAAACCATTCGTCACAAGTTTGGAATGCCGGTATTGGCTCAGCGTAGTTTAAGCCTGTATGCCACTGCGATACTTGAAGCATTAATTCTGCCTCCACCAAAGCCTAAACAAGAGTGGCGCGAAGCCATTATTCAAATGGCTGCAGATGGTCGAGATAACTATCGTAAAATTGTTCGTCATGATGAAAACTTTGTACCTTACTTTAGAGTCGCAACACCAGAACAAGAACTAGGAAAACTGCCGTTAGGTAGTCGACCTGCAAAACGTAAACCTTCTGGTGGTATTGAAAGTTTACGCGCCATACCTTGGATTTTTGCTTGGGCACAAACCCGTATGGTATTGCCATCTTGGTTAGGTGTAATGAAAGCGGTGCAAAGTTCGTTAGATGACAACAAACAAGGTGTTATTGAAGACATGCTCGATAATTGGCCGTTTTTCTACTCACGTTTGTCTATGTTAGACATGGTGTTTAGTAAAGCCGATCCAAGAATAAGCCAAGAATACGATCAACGTCTAGTGCCAGAAAATTTAAAACATTTTGGTGATGCATTACGTACAGAGCTACAAAATAGTATTGACTTGTTACTGGTATTACTAAAACAAGACACTGTGATGCAGAGTGATCCTAAAGGCGAGGTATCGATGAATATTCGCGCCAGTTACTTAGAACCGCTACATTACTTACAAATTGAACTATTAAGCCGTATTCGCGAGTTAGGAGAAGAAGAACACGATCCCACTTTAGAACGCGCGATGATGGTCACAATTGCTGGTATAGCAGTAGGTATGCGCAACACAGGGTAAGTCAGTGTAGACTCGACCCAATGTAATAGTTAAATTTAATAGCCAAGCAAAATGCTTGGCTTTTTTTACAACAAATTTTATCCCCGCAAAATATCATGTAATAAATCCTAAAAATTAAAGTTAGGTATTTAATTAAATACATGCATACAATATTTCTCTACCATTCGAAACAATCCGGCCTTAAACTTTGTTAATATGCGCAATAAATTAATAAAATTTATCTCCCATTTAAGGACAATATGGTGCTGCTAAAAGTTATGGAAAATGTTATCGCCCTGAAAAAGCACCACATGGAAACTTGGTCTAAATCCCTATCTATCGCATTGCTATTTATGGCTATGTTGATATTTTTACCGCTTATTTACCACTTTGGGGTAGCTTTACAACCTGCTAAAAAAGAAGCTGTTGATGGCCAATTAACTGTGATTCCTACAGATTTTTCGTCAACAAAAACCTTAGCTCTTGGTGGTGATTGGTCATTTTTTTGGCAACAACTCTTAGAGCCTGAACAAATTAAAAAAGCTATGCCTGAGTCTGCCAATGTAAAAGGATATGGCGGCTGGCAAGCGAATATATCTAACCAAGATTATGACGCTATCGGATTTGCTACCTATCATTTAGATGTGACTTTACAACAAAGTTCAAATAATTTGGCCCTACATATCCCTCCTATTGAGAGTGCTTACAACTTGTATATCAATTCTGAATTTATGCTCTCTGGTGGCAGAGTATCAAAGTTAGAATCTGCGGGCACACCAGGATACAACAATGCCATAGTGCGGATACCGGACGGCAGTAAAACATTTACGATCACCATTCAAGTATCAAATTATCACTCTAGTTGGGGAGGTTTATGGGAGCCGATAGTACTAGGAGATGCTGATTCGTTGCATACCTTGCAACGAGATAAAGTTGCATTAAGTATGTTTATTTTAGGTGCGCTGTTAATCACCATAATTCACGCTTTAATCCAGTTTTTTTTACGACCAACAGATAATATCCCATTAGTTTTTGCATGCTTATGTTTACTGTTTTTCTTTCGAGAGTTTACAATTGAACATATGAGTTTTGCCCTATCGTCCTTCGCAGGAGGGTTTGTGTTAATAACAAAATTAAACTTTTTAAGTTATTACGCAGGTATTCCTGTTGGTTTATACTTTTTCCATTCATGTTACCCACGTGTGTTCCGCCGCAAAGTGTGTACTTTGTTCTATACAATCTCAGTAATTTTTTCTGCTTTTATATTATTTTCTCCCACCCGTTATTTTGGAGCATCAGTCGACATATTCCAGATCATTGCTTTAATAGTGATGATGTATATTTTGCAGAGAATGTGGATAGCAATGCGGAAAAAACAAAATGGTGCAGCCGTCATGTTGATTGGCTCACTGATTGCATTTGCATTCGCCTTAAACGATATCCTTTATATGAATAACATTATTTCCACTGGCAGGTTTTTTAGCTTGGGGATTATTTGTTTTATCACTTGCCAAAGTTTTGTCACCAATAGCCGGTTTGATAATTTAATTAACAAAAATTCCTCACTAAGCCGCAGATTGAAAGAACGTAATTCCGATTTAGTGATTATGAGCCAGTTACTTGAGACAAAAGTAGAGCAGCGGACACGTGAATTAAAATTAGCTAATAACGAACTTAAAGCCTTAGCTAATAACGATCCTTTAACCAATGTTTTCAACCGCCATGGTTTACAACAATATATTCAAGCTGCCTTTGAACGTTTTCGTCGTAGCCAAGAAGTATTTAGCATTTTATTACTTGATTACGATCTTTTTAAAGAAATTAACGACACTTATGGCCACGATGTAGGCGATATTGTGCTACTCACAGGAACTGATTTAATAAAAAGTGGCATACGTGAACAGGATAAATTAGCTCGCTGGGGGGGGGAAGAATTCCTAATTTTACTACCCAATACTGATTTACAAGGTGCACTAGCCATTGGTCATAAACTAAAAGAAGCTATTAGCGCCAAACCAATAGGACAACCGATTGGAATTGAAGTGTCAGTCACTGGAGGAGTGGCTCAAGTACAGACTCATGACACCTTTGAAACCCTATTCAAACGAGCAGACGATGCATTATACAAAGGCAAACAAGAAGGCAGAAACCAAATTTGTGATTAAATATTAAAAAGAATTTTTTAATAGGCTAAAAAACATCAATGCCAGTTAACTTAGCTAACTGGCATCAGGTTTGAATCATTTTTTTGTGTGCTATAGAAGACTAATTTATTAATGACTCCATCGCCATTAACAAGCCAGTTTTACATTCCGTAAAATGCATCAACCAAAGCACCCACTTTGATTTCACTTACCAAAGGGTTCGCTGTTAATAAGGCTTCAAGCGCAGCTCGGTCTTCTTCTGTAGCATTGCCGTAGCGCTCTGCTGAAGTTACAGAGCCTTCAAAACATTCACTATTATCATCAAGAGTAATATATAAATTATGGCTTTCGACTAACTCAGCAAAGCTACTAAAAAACTGTTCATATTCAGCTTCTGAAGCAGAGGCCAATTTACAGCTAAATTCAAAACCTAAAATAGCAAACTCTTCCAAATATAATTTTTTTCGTAATCTTCTGTTTTTAATCGTATTTTCTGACATTTTGTTACCTATAAAAGCTAAAATTAAACAAATTTTTCATCCGTCCCAATATATCGAGCACATGAAATTGGCCGCATATTAACAGCTTTTATCAATTTGTACTGAAGTAAAAATAACAGCAGGGCTGCGGTGAGTTATAATAGTTAAAATCACGAGGTCGCTTAAAGGGCCTCAATCTTTATTTATCATCTAAGAAGTCTATTTCAAACATGAACAGAAAAAAGAAATTAACCCAGATACACAAGAAACGACTGAAAGCAGCTAAAGCCAAAGGCAACCCTAAAAAAAAGGATCCCTATATATCTAAAGCTGAGCGAGCCAAATTAGCTGCAGAAGCTGAGTCTACAGAAACAAGTGAAACAGAGCTTACTCCACCAACCACAGATTAACGTTTATTCCGCTAATAAGTATCCTGAACTCGGGATAAGCAGAGCCTCTCAATAACGCTCTTTTTGCGCCTAGTGGCGTTGGTTCTTCTAATAATAGCTGGCTATTGTGTACAAAAATCCGCCTTGCTATCCACGAAAAATGTCGTCATCGAGTAAGCGTTGATGGAAATTAATACCCTTTGAATTTTAAGTATAAATTAACACGACACAATTTAACCTGAATTAAGGTTAATACCAATCCGCTTTGATAAGTGTACACTCAGCGAGAATTTATCAATGCGGATTGGTATAAATTGTTTAGCTACAAGCTTTTACCAGACGATTCACTACTCTTTGTTCTGAGGCGATATAAGTCAAATTATACTTGTTCATCACTTTATTAAAATGGGCAATATACTCACATCTATATTGGTGATTAGGCGGTAACCAATCGTTAATACCTTTGGCTCCCTTTTGACGATTCAACGAGGCCTGAGCCAGAATCAAGTTATCCAAGTCATTGGCAAAAATGGCCTTTTGTTCTCTACTCCAATTACTGCCACCGTGACCATGGGCAAACTTTAACGGCACTATGTGATCCAAGTCTAAATCTTTAGATATGGTAAAAATTTCATTGGAGTAAGGGTCATACCATTCTCCGGCAAGTACGTTACATTGTTTATCTGACTTAAAATACACCGGCTTAGTGGATGTTTGCAGCAATAATTCATGGCGAGTATTCTGGCAATCTTTATCTGAGTCTAACCAATGGGGCCAATCCCCTCTATCGTATAACGTGACAAAGGCTCTACCTTGTTCAATGGCCTCTTTAGTCGCTTTATCTATTGATTTAGTTTTAGCCTTGGGTAAACGCCCACCCTGTGCAATACAAGTTGCAATAGAATCATATGCTTCAAACTTTTTTGTTCTTTTGAACGAAGTACTCGTTTGATCGTGACAAATACCAGAAGCAGAGAGTTTAACCTCAGGTTCATCGGCAGCAGTAGCCGCAAGACTAATATTGCATAATGTGAGGACCAGAGACAAGACAAGGGGGATTACTCTAAATAATGTGACAGCTTTCATTAACAACTTAGATTAAATAATACGCCACCTTATTTTGCCACGAGTAGCATAAAAGAAAAGCAAATAATGAGGATTGGTGAATTAACTACACATTAGTAACCCCATGAAAATAGTGACTTTATTTAAGGAGGGTATTAAACCGACCAGACTCTAGTCATAAACTCTGCCTTTATGCTTTAACCAACCATGGAGATGGTTACCATTGGGATCTTTATGAGTCCAATGCACCACTCCACCTTTATCATTCCATTCATATTCACCGAAAAATTGCACCGTATCGCCATTGGTAATGGAATTAATTCTTGGCGCTAGATCAATGTTATGGGCTATTAAGATAGTGTGGTTAGAGGCAATTTTAAGAATAAATTTTTGGTGACGAAAGCCTTGATTATCATCTTCTAATATACGTACAACTATACCGCTGCCTTTGACTTGTACATCACTTTGCTGATTTTTATAAGCTTGGCTAATAGATGCAGCTAGGGCAAAATTGACCCAGCCAAGACCGACTAATAATAAAACTAATAACTGCTTCATATTTTCAATCTTCTTAAATATGCTGAACTCGGGATAACCCTTTCAATAACGCTATTTTCTGGCTCTGGCATTATCAATCCGCTCTTTCATCAAGGGATGCGATTGCATTAAGGCATCTAACTTAGATTCTTCTGGTAAAGTGGCCGCTAACTTTTCCATGGCTTTTGCAAAACTTTCAGGATCTAAACCTAAGGTTTCTATTTGCTCAAGGGCAAAATTATCGGCTTCCCATTCTAGTTTTTGCGAAAACTGGTTTTGTACTAGGGTATTTGATAAGCCTGCAAATACTTCAATCATGCCGCCAAGATCACCAAAAAAATAATCTATCGCTAATGAGGTGGCTAAGGTTTCAGCAATCAGGCGCATAGAATGTCTATTTTCTACATGGCCAATCTCATGTAACAAAATAGCCTGCAATAACTCTTCATTGTTATCTATTAGAGATAACAATTCATCGGTCACCACAACTGTACCATCAGGTAAGGCAAAGGCATTGGCGCCCATTTTATCTGACTCACGAAAATTCAAATTATATTGGACGTCATTCAGAGTTAATTGACTTAAAGTCTGCTGCCAATTATCCCTATATGTTTGTTGTAACTTTGCATCCACTTTACTTTTATTCAGTAGGGTTTTATCCAGCGAATATAAGGTATGTTCAGAGGCAATTCGAATCGCACCCTCTGGCACATATTCAGAAAAATGTACGGCAAAACCTGGGATCATATGTTTAAAAAACACATATAAAAAAGCAGGTACTAAAATCAAACTCAATAACACCATTGAGCGATTTTTTTCTATCTTAGCAATACGATTAGACTTTTTATCAGCGCCTAACCATGAATCAGTTTCCGCGGTCGATTCAACCGACAGCAACCCCAACCCTGACAACACAATTTCACGGGGAATTGAACCTAATTTATCTTTGATTTTCAGCTCATCACGGCGCAGTTGAATGTGAATGTTATTATCTGTCACAGTTAGTGACATAGCGCCTGATTGGCTGAATGTCACTTCAGCCAATAGGCATTGGGATCCTCCCTCAGGATAGAACTGTCCTTGTACTTGCATGTTTGTATTAACCCAAAGCAATGTCGACGTCAAAAACACCGGCCACTTCTTCAGCAACCGCACTAGCCGATCCAGAAGCGTCCACTAACACTTTATCAGCACCTTCTAAAATATTGACTTGCGTCGCTTGGGCATAAAGTTTTGCACTGCGTACATGAGCCCAAGGCATGGCAAAACCTAATGTACAGATCAAGGCAATAAAATTAGTTAAATGCAACCAAACTAATTTGCTGACTGTTAATTCAGATTTAAAACTAGCCACTTCTTCAATACGTGAATGATTAAAAATATGATTACGAATACGTGCAGTATAAAAACTAGAGGCTAACAAAATAACTAATACATAAACCACCATAAGAATGATCAAAGATGATGACATTTGCTTCATTGCCTCAGGATCTTTCAATGCAGCTAACGAGCCACCAAGGGCAAATAAAGCGATAGCAAAAAGCGCAACACCAATAAAAAAAGCACCGAAAGAAGCAATATAATATTCACCCGTTTTTAAATCTGTTTGTACTTTTTTATCACCAAAAGTGACATTGGAATAAATGAATTCATCCATTTTTTTCAATACCCAAGGCAAAGCCAAATAAAGAGTAAACATAGAAGCAATTGGCAGTAATATAAACATAATAAATGCCTCACCAAAGCCCCCCTTAAAATTAAATCTGACATTACGATAAGCTGTCATTCTCATTTTAAAGCGAATACTCAAACATATTAAAAAAGGGGTAGCGGCTAGCAATAACAACATAATCACCAAAGCGGCGATTGGACTAAAAGCCGAGGCTAGAAAATACGCGCCAAAAAGTACCACCCCAATAATTCGACCTTTTAATATTTGGATGGGATCTGCTAAATAAGAAAATCTATGGCCATCGATTTCTGTATTCGAATAGAAATAACGGTTAGTTCTCACTTTAGCCCAAGCTGAATAGATGCCTAAAGTAATGATTGAAAGTAATAAATTCACAATCCAGATAGCAAAAAACTCACCTGCTTTGCCATGAAATTTCACATCTGAAGTATGTTTGATCGAGTGGTTGTCAATTGACGGGGTAACGCTAGTTTCGGTATTTTCCATAAATTCCTCTTTATACTAATAATATTCCGTAACAACACCATCAAAACCAAACTTTAATGGCGCGGGCAATAGATTACGCGATTGGTATAAAAGAAGAAAGTGAAATGTTAACTGCTTGTTTACAAAAAGATCAAAGCAAAATAGATGGGCTGTAACAGCGTGAAACAGACTAAAACAGTAGATAGGAGGTAAAAGCTAGTGAATAGACAAATATTAAGTAAAAAATAGTCACAAGGACACTGAAATTGACAATACGGTTGCGCCGAAAGCCTATTAACAACTGAGCACATAGGTAAAACAGTTTAGAGCGTTAGAGCACAAAAACCTTAAGTGAAGGTGTAATTCTTACGGTTTTTCTGCAAGAAAGTATGTTACAAGCTCCGACGCAGCGGAGCTTACTTCATTTTAACTCCCCCACCAGCCCCTTATAATTTAACACTTAAAACGAGAAACCATATCATTAAGCTCTACAGCAAACTTAGCTAAATTCTCGCTTGATTGAGCAGTCTCTCCAGCACTTGCGGTTATCTGCTCGGTCATGGTGTTTATTCGCACAATAATTTCTTGCACTTGTTGGGTTGTGACGCTTTGTTCTTCAGTCGACGCACTAACGATTGTACTTAGATCGGTCACTTCAATAATTTTGCTTTGCATCTGCCGTACTAGGCTCCCAGCTTCTTCTGCTAAGGAAACACTGGTATTGGCTTTTTCTTGACATTGCATCATATTATTTACTGCTTCTCCAACACCTAGCTGTAGAATATCGATCACTGATGTTATGTTAGCTGTTGATTCTTGAGTTCTACTAGCTAAAGTTCTTACTTCATCGGCAACTACAGCAAAACCTCTACCTTGTTCGCCAGCTCTTGCTGCTTCTATTGCGGCATTTAACGCGAGTAAATTTGTTTGCTCGGCAATGGCTTGTATGGTCGTAACAATCTCACCAATGTTATTACTAGAGTTTTTTAATTCTGATATTTGCTTAACAGATTGTTCAACACTGACATTCAGTTGATTAATAGACTTAATGTTTTTATCAAGTACCAAGGCGCATTGGTTAGTATTTTCTGTTGCTACATTTGTTGAATCAAGGGTTGCGTTGGTATTTTCAGCAACCTCCTTAATTGCTTTAACCATCTCATTAGAAGCTGTATCTGCTCTAATAACATCATTATGTTGCTCATACATTCCTTGATTAATTTGTTCTGTTACCGCTGATAATTTTTCTGCTTGTGATGCTAAATTGGATGACGAATTAGATATTTTGAGCAACATATCTCTAAAGTTTGCCAGCATTTCATTAAACACATAACTAATTTCAGCTAGTTCATCTTTGCCTTGAGTATTTAGTGTTAATGTCAGATTATTAGTTTCATTTACCTCAACCATCAAATCGCGCATCTGATGTAATGGCTGATAAATATTTTTACTCACCTTGTAAGATAACCAACTGATTAGTATAAGAAAACCGAATACTGAAATTAAAATATTTATGGTGGTATTCCAAAAAATAGTATCCACATCATCTAAATATATACCTGTTCCTATTACCCATTCCCATGGTTCAAATAATTTTACGTAAGAAATTTTATCTATGGGTTTATCGCTTCCAACTTTATTCCACTGATAGGATGTAAATCCTTCTCCTTTAGACTTTGCCACATTGACCATATCAACAAATAGCAAAGCACCGTTTGGGTCATTAATCTTTTTGACACTCTGTCCAATGAGGCTTTGTGTCGGGTGAGATAACATAATGTGATCAAGTGTGTTGACCCAAAAATACTCGTCTGTGTCGTAATGCATGGCACTTAAGGACTCTAAAGCATATTTTTTAGCTTCTTGTTCTGTGAGTTTCCCTTGCTTGAATTGTTGGTGAAAATATTTAACTAAATCGGTTGCGACTTCTGTTAAATGTGTGGTTTTTTGATACCTATCTTCTAACAAATTAGTCTTTAATGTATGCATAGTGAGAAACATCACTGCAATTAGGCTGATTAGCGATATTAAGATGATGATTAATAATTTGGATTTAACTTTTAACTTGCTCAATAATGTTTCCATTAATTTTATCCTGTCAATTTTAGTTTTATGGAAAGAACTGAGACTTTGCAGTACAAATCAACCCTATCAACATAATGTATCGGATCTTACTCTCTTTATCTTTAGCATCTATTTTTAAACATAATAGTAGAAGAAGATAACTTTGAGTTTCGAGTGTTAAGGCACAAAAACCTTAAATGAAGGTGTAATTCTTACGGTTTTTCTTCTCGGGTTAACATGGCCATATAATTTTCAAATCGCCTATTTCTGGTTTCGGCTTTTTTGGCACTGGCCAAGCCATGAACTATGACATAACGGTTTGATTTATTAAGTGTTGTAAAAAACTGTTTGGCCTGAGGATTATTTTCTAAAGCTGCAAGAAAATCTGCAGGCACTGTCATTTCGCTAACTGCGTAAGCTTTATCCCAACGTCCGTCTGCTTTGGCAGCACGTACATGCATGAGTCCAGCTTCCATCATACGACCTTCACTGATCAATCGTTCTACATGTTCAGTGTTTCTTTTTGACCAACTACTACGCCTTGTTCTTGGCGTGATCCGTTGAACATAAGCTTGCTCATCAATAGACTTTCTAATGCCATCAATCCAGCCCCAACACAGAGACTCAATCACAACATCATCCCAAGTAACACTATCAACGCCAGTATTTTTCTTAAAGATTTTCACCCACAACTCATTTTCTCTGTTGTGATTAACTTCAAGCCATTGAGCAAACTCAGCAGATGAGGCAAAAGCCATAATTTTAGCAGGGTCAACTTGAGCCATAAAAACAAAATCCTTTGGGGAAAAGCAGACTTTAGCAGAGAAAAGCAGTAGATAGGAGGTAGAAACTAGTCAATCAAAAAAGACAAACGATTCACCAAAGAGGGCACAGAGCACAAAGAGGGAAGACAGTTAAGATAAAATCTGTCGGAACCTCTATTCGCTCAAAAATATACGCACAAAATTCCGTCATGCCTGCATGTTATAAGATGAAATCGACTAATAGATAAATTGGCTCCGAATCACGAATTTTACTAATAGAGGTTGCATCATCATTTAGTACGGCTACGGTCCTTTTTAGTTGGCATTTAGGAGAGAGAACCACCCCATTACACTGCTTTTTACCACATCATCTTTATTTTGTAGGTGATTAATAATACTTTTGTGATCTCTGTTCATGGCTTCAATTACCTGCACATGATTATTGTTAATGAACATGGCCTGTGCAAATTGTTGAATTTCTTTGTCCATACCAGGATGGTCATTGTCCGCATACATAAGCAACATAGGCAATTTATTTTGCTCAATATGTGACGTCACTGACGCCGATCTATATATATGTTTATCGGTGCCCCACACTTGCTCTAAATGTGTTTTGTTAAGGCTTGAGAGTTCAAGCAGTGGACTAATTGCCACAACCCCTTGAATATTACCTCGTAAATTAGCGAGTTTAGACAACCACTGTTCATCAACGGCCAATAAGGCCGCAAGGTAAGCCCCAGCAGAATGCCCCGATATAACAATGTTAGAGGTATCACAACCGTAAGACTGCATATGTTGAACGGCCCATTTTATCGCTTTTACTGCATCTAACATTTGTGCTGGAAAAAGATGTTCTGGCGCTAAACGATAGTTTGGCGCAACAACGCATAAGCCTAATTGTGCAAAAGTTTCGGCAAATGCTTTTGACCCTTTCTCTTTAGAACCAAAGGTTAATCCTCCACCGTGAAAGTGCACCAGTACAGGATTGTTATCCCTTACTTTAGGTAAGTAAACATCTAACTTATCTCGATTGTCTGAATAGTCAGCTGAGGGCACGTAATCAATATTTTGCTTGGCTTGTATAGGCTTAGCAGCGAGTACATCTTCTACAATAAACAGCGCAGTGCAACAACACACCGCAGTGATAATAGGTCTAAGCATCATTATTCCTCAACCAATTTAGGAAACCACGGGGCTTGGCCATTTTTACTTTTTAAGAATTGGGCCTGTGTTTGTTGATACCATTTATGTAAATTCAAACGCATCGCATTAAGCCGATCTGGATATTTACTGGCAAGATCGGTTTGCTCGCCAATATCAGTGTCAAGGTTAAACAAGTGCGTTCGGCCATCTTCAAACCGTTCAATTAATTTCCAATTTCCTTCACGGATCGCAGCGCCGGGAAAACCACCTTGATTCGAATAATGCGGGTAATGAAAATACAGAGGCCGAGTGACTAAACGCTTACGATCAGCTTGTGATGGTATAAATGGGTTTAGATCTACACCATCTACATGTTGTTGTGGCAATAAAGGAATATTAGCCGCACTCAATAAAGTAGGGTATAAATCAGTTGAAGTGACGGGCTCATTGACTTGATTACCACTGTGTTGCATTTGTGGCAGTCTAACAATTAATGGCACGCGAATGCCCCCTTCATATAACCACCCTTTCCCACCCCTAAGCGGTAAATTAGAGGTAGGTGATCCCTCCGCGCTAGACAAGCCGCCATTATCTGACGTAAAAACAATAAGGGTATTTTGATCGAGCCCGGTTTGTTGAAGTTTCGCCAATAATCGCCCTACCTGCTTATCCATTTGGTTGACCATGGCAGCGTAGGTAGGATGATTCTGTTTTACCCGAACCTCTCGTTTATCGGCAATAGGCCATACTTGTTCTTCATCTTGAAACTCATCGTTATGGGCCAATGTTTGTGTTTTTGCTTGATACCTTTGAACATCTTGCTGAGGGGCCTGTAAGGGCGTATGCACGGTATAAAAGGATAACATCATGAAAAACGGGTCAGATTGTTGGCTGTATTGATCTACTAAAGCAATGGCTTCGTTGGTTAAACGGGCCGTTAGATACTCACCTTTGGGCCCATCCTTAAGGCGTGGATTTTTATAAGGCGAAAAATACCCTGCCGCAGGATGACCATTTTTAGTGCCGGCTATATTGACGTCAAAGCCTTGATGTTCAGGCCATAAATGTTCACTTAATCCTAAATGCCATTTTCCCAAAAAAGCTGTGTGGTAGCCGCTTTGCTTAAACGCTTCGGCAATGGTGGTTTCTGAAAGTGGTAAATAGTCTTTAAAACTTGCGGGTAAAAAACGACCAGCACGGGCAGGTTTGTTCTTGGTGGGAAACCAATCGGTAGCTTGCCCTCGAGTGGGGTGTTTTCCTGTTAAAAGAGCGAACCGAGAAGGGCTGCACACTGGGTTAGCAGCATAGCCATTAGTAAACATTACACCTTGCCCAGCTAGGGCGTCTATATTAGGCGTGTCATAAAAGCTTTGCGGGTTAAACGCCTTAATGTCTGAATAACCTAAGTCATCTACCACAATAAACAACACGTTGGGCTGTTTTTCAGGTGGTGAGGCTTTGGCAGAGCTGAAGCCAGCACCTAAACACAACAGAAGTAATGAAAGATAAGCCTTTGCTTTACAGCTAAAAAGGATAGAAGGTGTGGTCATAAAATCGCTCGTATATTAACTCTTTCATAACAATACATAAACATAGGATGTTTATCAACATTAAACCTTAACTAGGTGCTGTATTTAATATCTCCTAGTTTATTCGCACTTATTTACATTTAAAGACGATTTGAGTGCGCAGCAGTGAAAAGCAAAAGAATAAAGCTTTTCACCGAGTGACACAGATAATAAAGATGCGGCTTAGCCGAAAAGATTAAAAGCGATTTACCACAGCACACAGAGGGAAAGCAGTAGATAGTAAATAGTGGCTAGAAAAAGATCAAAGCAATTTAGCACAGAGGAAAAGAAGTTGATAGTGGCTAAAAAAGTCATTGTTATGGCCCCGAAATTATTTTTATCCTCAAATGTAATTTTAATTAACCTGTTGATTTTATATGTTTTTTTATGATTTGTTACAATGGGGGTCTAGCTAAGCTCTGTTATTGCGGAAGAGATTGGTTTCTTAAATTAAGGTTTATATAAAATTACAACATTTGTTCATAATTGACAGTTTGTTGCCACACTCGTTATTATGAACCCTAGGTTTTATTTTGTGAGGTTATTATGCGTTTATCTATCGACATTACCCCAGAGCAACATCAGCACTTAAAAGCCGCAGCTGCGCTACAAGGTCAATCTATTAAAAGCTATGTTTTAGAACGCGCCTTACCGCAAGGCAATGAGCAAAAAGCTATCAATCAGCTAGAAGCATTTTTAGCACCACGAGCAGATAATGCCAAAGCAGGTAAAACCTCAACTAGATCCGTTGATACTATATTTGATGAAGAGTTAGCAAAGGCAAAGTAACTATTATGCACCATTATCACATCACGGAAGATGTAGAGCAGGACTTGCGGGACATTGCCCGTTATACCCTCAGTAAATTTGGCCCCACGCAATTAGCAATCTACCGACAAGCTTTAAACACCAGACTTTATATGGACAGTCACGTTAATAACGATGAGAAATTTGAGTCGCGGGAAAAGTCCCCCCCACACCTTAACTCGACATCGCAAGCCTCTATTGGCTATCCTTGCCAATAGACCTACTAAATTCAACATAAAATTGGCGAGCTTTGAGTCGCGACAAATCTAAAGCATGTGCTGCGCACACAAAGCACCCACTTTGTCCATCGTTATCCTTGGCAGTCGATTGGCAATTTAACAATCAATCAAATACAGCGAGTTCTCTTCCTTACCACTAGCCCTCAATTCTGTTTCATTGTGCCTTAACTCATGATTGGCAAAATGATGCATAGCTTCACAAAGGTGCTGGGCCATACCTATTGCATAATGTTCCAACATCTCTGCCGTAACAGTATTTAAAAGTGTTTGTTCTGCAAAGATTTTATAACCATTCATGGATATACCGATGAAACCTTCAAATGTTAGATAGAGACTATAATTCAACACTAGATAATGATTTCGAATCTCTTGTTGCACCTGTTCAGAGTCAATTGGCATATTTATTAATTTGGCATACCGCTGATGCAATTTATCACTTATCTTTTGGATCTGTTGCGCTTTGGTTTTATCTAGCTGTCCTAGAGCATGAAGCCCCAACTCATTGTTGAATTCACTATCCTGCTGATCAATCATTTTGTTCCAACGTTCCACCTTATCCTTAGGAAAAGATTCGAAAAACATGCCCATATTTTCTCGGCCTTGCTCAACTTGATTTAACGTCAAATTTATCTTTTCTAGCTGACCTTCAACTTTGTTTTTCTGATTTAACAGTAATATTTTTTGTTCAGAAAGTGCTTTTCTAAGATCGAAGTTTTTAGCATAAATAATTTGTTTAATGGTTTCTAAGCTAAAATCCAGCTCTCTATATACCAAAATGAATTGCAACAATTGCAAATGATTATGCTCATAGACTCTATAGCCATTCTGTTGATTTCTCTTCGGTATAAGCAAACCTTGCTCATCATAATAACGAAGTGTTCGAATACTTAAACCAGTGGTCTGGCTCAGCTGGTTAATTGTATAACTTTTTCCTTTACTCATTATTTTCCGACCTGTGTTTTTTGATATTCCACACAACTATCAAGGATAACGTAACGGTAGGGTCAAGGGATACAATGCAAATTCATCGAAACAAAAAACGAAACGAAGTGTCTTCTAGTTTTGAGATGACATTTGTGCAATGCCGCAGGCTATCTGGAATGCAAAAATATATACCTGCTATAGAGTAATAAGCACATCCATGATGATCGGCATCCAACCTCAACATCCCTGTTGAGCTGTTTAACCTGGCGGAACTACGCTCCTAAAAATTCAGCTTTCACCCAAACGTTCATGTTCGGCCATTCGACAAGACAATTCTGTGATGGAAAATTTGAATTCGCGGGAAAAGTCCCCCCCACACCTTAACTCGACATCGCAAGCCTCTAGTGGCTATCCTTGCCAATAGACCTACTAAATTCAACATAAAATTGGCGAGCTTTGAGTCGCGGGAAAATCAAAAGAATGTGCTTCGCACATAGAGCAATAATTATTGACTCCATAATCTCTTGTTTGTTGTCTTGGAATAATGCTAGTGCTAACATTTGTGTACAGTGTAAGTTTGAGGATTTTCATAATAGATACAGCCATACAATTTAGAGTTGACGAAGAAATCAAACGTTTAGCGCAGTTAATGGCCTAAAGGCCAACGTACAACAGAAACACCAAGCTTTTGATTTATCGCGACTACAAATTTCCCATCAAATTATTGGCTTGTCGAATGTCCGAACAAGGACGTTTGGACAAGGCAATCTTTTATAGCTGGGAGCGGCTTATTGCCGTTTCGACATCGAAGCCAAGAATTTTATGGAATAGGAATTTGTTTGGAGGCCGGCTTCTTTTGCTTACTTTTCTTAGCTGTTGAAGAAAAGTCAGTCGAGCCTCAGGGACGAGGCTTGAATAAAGCAATGGATTGCGGTGAGCAACGCGAATGCTTTATGGCGCAGCCATGCCTTGTGTGCGTAGCACATGCCTTATCGCGTAGCGATGTAAGCAAAGCGCATGCCTTTATCTTTTAAAAACACAAATATACCTTGCACCCAACGCCCAGTTTATATACAATGCGCGCCGCTTAAACAGTCACCAATTTTAGTTCCTTGTCTCTATACAGTTTGACTGTGCTGTCGAGACTACAACCGTGAGGAGCAATATGATGCGTCATTACGAAATCGTATTCATGGTTCACCCTGACCAGAGTGAACAAGTTCCAGGTATGATCGAGCGTTATACCGGAATTCTTACCCAAGATGGCGGCACTATCCACCGCTTGGAAGATTGGGGCCGTCGTCAATTGGCTTACCCAATCGATAAACTTCATAAAGCACACTATGTTCTTGTTAACGCTGAAGCAACTGCTGAAGCTGTTGAAGAGCTAGAAACTGCTTTCCGTTTTAATGATGTTGTTTTGCGTAACCTAGTTATGCGTACCAAAGATGCTGTGACTGAGCAGTCTCCTATGGCTAAAGAAGAACGTCGTGAAAAGCGTGAAGAAAAATCATATGACAAGCCAGCCGCTGCTCCTGCTACAGAAGCACCTGTTGAAGCTGCTGACGAAAAAGAAGGAGACGAATAATGGCTCGTTTTTTCAGACGTCGTAAGTTCTGTCGTTTTTCTGCCGAAGGTGTTGCTGCGATTGATTACAAAGACATCGCAATGTTGAAAAACTACATCACTGAAAGTGGTAAAATTGTACCTAGCCGTATCACTGGAACTAGCGCGAAATATCAGCGTCAGTTGTCAACTGCTATCAAGCGCGCGCGCTTCCTAGCATTGCTTCCATATACTGATTCTCACAAGTAATCGTAGGTAGCAAAGATGGAAATCATATTATTAGACAAGATCGCTAACCTAGGCGGCTTGGGTGACACTGTCACTGTAAAATCAGGTTATGCACGTAACTTCTTGTTCCCACAAGGAAAAGCGGTTCCTGCAACTAAAGTTAATGTTGAGAAATTTGAACAGCGTCGTGCTGAGCTAGAAGCAAAAATTGCTGAAGGCCTAGCTGCTGCACAAGCTCGAGCAGATAAAATTGCTGCCTTGGGTGAAGTGACTATTGCTTCTCCAGCTGGTGATGAAGGTAAATTGTTCGGTTCTGTCGGTACTCGCGACATCGCTGATGCAATTACTGCTGCTGGTGTTGAAGTGGTTAAATCTGAAGTTAAATTACCTACTGGTACTTTACGTGAAACTGGCGAATTCGAAATCGACTTGCAAGTTCACTCAGATGTAACAACGACTATCAAACTAATCATCATTCAAGAAGCTTAATTTTTAAGTTCCTTGATATTTAGTTTATAAACGCCGTTTCTGGTAACAGAAACGGCGTTTTTGTTTTCCTAAGCCTCTCCAAGCCCTTAATTCCATACTTCCTGTGGAATTTAATTAAACTGTCACAAATTTCACATATTTTGTGTGCTCGATTTTTATATAAAAAGTAGGGAACAAAAGTAGTGAAGTACTTTACTGAACAGCACAAGAAAACATACTACTTCCCTGCTTTATTATTTATCGTTCTGATAAGTGTTTTTTCTTTCGCGAGTTTGTTTCTATCAGGTAATGAAATAAATAGACGTGCGGCATTAGCACAGGTTGTCGCTTCTCAAGTTTCTAATTCATTGGAGGTATTTTCGGCTGATAGAAAGCGAGCCTTAGAAGATTTAACTTTATCTTGGCCTGCTTACCACCCAAGTCCAATTGATTGGTTTCATACACAAGCATCGAATATTAAAAATATGCTGCCTGGAATAAGTGACATTTGGTGGGTGAACCCAGATTTTACTATTCGATGGAATATTTCTTTCGCAGATAATAATAAGTTGTTTGGAGAAGATATTCAGTCTTTTGGCTTAACTGTTCCTACCTTACTTAAAAATGGTTCAGAAAGCGTCATGTATCAGGGAGATAAGTTAACGAGTTTATATGCTTTACAGATTGATCCCAATAACGAGAAATTAGGTTATGTAGTGGCGAATTTTGATGTGGAAAGCACATTGGAAGTGCTGGTGGGAGAGTTGATTGGGCCCCAGTTTAATTTTTCGCTGTATGATAATGATGTTTTATTAATGGCGCACGGAGTGTTGGTTGAGGACTCAACTATAGCTAAAGTGCAATTAGGTTTTGCTAATCGTAAATGGGATTTAGCGTTACAAAGCCCTAATCAAAAAATACAAATGAGCCAAGTGATTTTTTGGGTCGGCTGTTTAATGTCTACACTGATTTGTATGTTTTTCTTTTGGCAGTTGCGTAGTGCGGTTCGACTGAATCAAAGTCAAATTCATTATAAAGCTGCCAGTGATGCCGCTTTAGATAGTATTTTAATTTATGGGAGTGTCACTAATAAAAAAGGCCAAGTAATTGATTTTCAATTAGTTGATGCGAATAAATTAGCCGTTAAATTAATCAAATGTGATCTCAATAAACCTGCTAATCTATTTTTGAGTCAACAGCTAACCTTGATGCAAATTTCAGAACTCTTAACTGATATAAAACAAGTCTGTGAAACAGGTATACCTTTCGAATATACTCTTAATAATCAATCTAATATTTTCGATGCCCAATGGTTAAGACTGCAAGTCGTCAAGGCGGATAGCGGCATTGCCATGACGATCCGAGACATTAGTTTACGTTACCAGTCTCAGCAACAATTAGAAAAGAGTGAAGCTCGTTTTAGAAGGCTAGTTGACGGTTTAACTAGAGACTATGTTTATTCTTTAGATTCAACCGGCAAACTTCAATTTGTTAGTACCAGTGTGACTAATATTTTAGGTTATGAAGATGAAGACTTTTTAGCCAATAGTGACAACTATTTGCTTTGTGTTCCTGACAATATTTTACAGATCAGAGAACAACAAGCTAAAGGGTTGAAAACTGAGCCCTATATAATCACCTTTCTTTCTACTTCTAAACAAGAGATATCTATTGAGTGTAATGATTCACCGGTATTTGATGAAGAAGGAAAATTAGTTGCCATTGAAGGTATTGGGCGAGATGTAACCGAAGATTTGATTTTAAAACAGAAGATTTATTACCAAGCTAATCATGATCCTTTAACAGGCTTATTGAATCGATATGCATTTGATCAAAAATTAAAAAAGGTGATTAGTGATATTCCATCTGTTTTTAAGTGCGCAGCCTTATGTTACATCGATATGGATCAATTTAAGCTAATTAATGATACCTGCGGTCATCAAGCTGGGGATCAACTGTTAAGAAATATTGCCAATTTATTACAGCAAAATTCAACCAATAAAGATGTATTAGCTAGGGTGGGAGGGGATGAATTTTGTCTAATTTTAGTTAATCAAGATAAAGTCCGAGTAAAACAGAACATGCAAAAGTTGTTAGACAGCGTATCTGCCTTTCGTTTTGAGTGGGAAGACAGAGTTTTTCATATTGGTGCAAGTATTGGGATAGTGCAAATGGATACCCAAAACTTAAATGCAGTGGATCTTGTTAAAGCGGCAGATAGCGCGTGTTATATGGCGAAGAATAACGGTCGTAATCAATATATTTTCCATGACAATTCAGAGACAGAAATTGTATTTAGAAATACCGAGTTACAGTTGCTAAGCCAAGTGCAAACTGCTTTAGATCAAGATAAATTTGAATTGTATTTTCAGACAATAAAACCGCTAGATGCGGCTAATAATCAAAAAATACGTTATGAAATATTATTGAGGATGTTTGATGACGGGGGCGAGTTTATTAGCCCTGCTACGTTTATCCCTATTGCTGAAAGGCACGGCTTAATGACACGCATAGATCAATGGGTGTTTAATCGTACTATGAGTTTACTTGAGTCTTATCCTGAACATTTACAGCACCTTGATAAATGTGCCATTAATTTATCTGGGGCCAGTTTAAATAGCCCATCTTCAATGAAGAGCCTTTTGAATCGCCTAAAACAAACATCAGTGCCATTTGAAAAATTGTGTTTTGAGATCACAGAAACGGCTGCGGTGACTAACTTAGTCAAAGCTAGTCATATCATTGCTGAAATACGTTCGTTGGGCTGTAAGTTTGCTTTGGATGATTTTGGGGCGGGCATGTCGTCATTTACTTATTTGAAAAATATGCAGGTCGATTACGTAAAAATAGACGGATCATTTGTCAAAAATATGTGCAATGATGCGTGTGACTTGGCCACCGTAAAGGCCATTCATGACATTGCTAAAAGTATGAACAAAGAAACCATTGCTGAATTTGTGGGTGATAAACAAACTGAACAATTACTCCAGTCTATGGGGGTGAATTATGCTCAAGGTTTTGGTATTTCTACTCCAACTTCGTTTGCTGTATTTCTCTCACATTACGATATTAATGCAAGAGTTTGTTAAGTTCTTGCAAGCGGGTGTTTTCTGGTAAAGCAACATAACCATCTTGTTTGACTATAGCTTGCCCCTCCTGTGACAAAGCTATGTTTAAAAAATTAGCGACATTGTCTGCCAATTTCTTATCTTGAGCTTGATTAATATAGATATATAAAAACCGTGCTAATGGGTAAGTTTGATTCTGAACTGTATCTGGTGTTGCTTCGATAACTTGCCCTTCACTATTGATAATAGATAAGGCTTTAATGCCTGAAGTTTTGTAACCAAGAGCAGAGAACCCTATTGAATATAAAGAATGACTAACAACTTGAACCACAGAAGTTGAACCAGGTTGATTCAAGACCCTAGATTTAAATCGGCCATTACATAATGCTTTTTGTCGAAAAAATGTATAAGTACCAGATACATTATTTCGTCCTATTAACTCAATTTTTCTGTCTCCCCAACTTTGTTCGACGCCTAGTTCTTTCCAATACTCAATATTTTGGGGATGACCACATTTGCGGTAATTTGAGAAGACAGCATCTAATTGTTGTACAGAAATTTTAGATAAGGGGTTGTTTCTATTCACAAATACAGCAATTGCGTCCATTCCAACTTTTATGGCCGTTGGATAATATCCATACTTATTTTTAAATGCTGTAAGTTCTGAAGTCGACATTAATCGACTCATTGGGCCTAAAGAAGAGGTTTGATTGATGAGGGCCTTTGATGCGGTAGACGAGCCTTCGGAATGGAGTTCTAATTCTACACTAGGGTAACGTTTAGAATATAGCTTTCCCCAAAAGTGCATCATATTGGCTAATGTATCAGAGCCATACGAGACCAAGGTAGTGTCAGTTATGGAGTGATTGGTTGATTCGTTTTTTTCAATGGCCAATAAAGGGGAACAAACGAATTGACCTAAAATGGTTACAAAAATGAATGTAGACACATACTTTTTTTGAAATTTAGTACAAGTAGAAATAAACAAAGCACACATCTTTTTGTTGGAGAAATCAGCGAATTTTATAATACTTCAAGAATGTGTCAAATTAGAGACAATATTATTTTCACGAAAAAAGTGTGAGATGACAAAAAATTTAAGAGCGCTGACGAAGTAGCTTTTCTTTCCATTCCGGGTCCAACCCTCTTGCATTCACACAATGATTCAATCTATCTACTGCCGTTACTTTACCTTGAACTACAGCTAAAAATTCAGCAATGCTCAGTTCTGGATTAGGCCTTTCAATTAAAGTGATGTCGTCATTTATGGTTAACTCACCACCTTTTAAAACTCGGTAATACCAGCCGTGTATTGCATGTTTAGCGACAAACTTGTCGAGACCAGGTGTTTTAAATTTTTCAGCAATTTTAAAACAAGGCATTCTTGGACCTGACACTTGGATTAAACACTCTTCAATTTGGTAAATGTCACCTATACAAACATTTTGTTCATGCATAGTAGGTACACTGATATTTTCGCCCATGGATCCAGGCCAAGCGGTTTTATGTAAAAGAGGATGAGCCTTAATAATAACCTCATAACTCTTTAAGGCATATTGATGCAGCGCTCTCTCTGGGCCGCCGTGATAACGTTTATCAATTTGTACATCACCTTGAATACCAAGGTTATCTATTTGCGCTGAATTAACTGAGTGTTTGTAAATACCCGTTAATTCATTTTTAGGACCAATTCTTTGTACTTTCGCTTGATATAAACCTGTTATCTTCATAGTTCAGTCACTTGTTAGCTTAGGCTGCTCGCTCAACAGCAATGTTAGCTAGGCTTATTAAGGCATCTTTATAATTTGATTCAGGTAAAAGTGATAAAGCTTGAATCGCTTGTTCTGATGCAAGAATAGCTTGCTTCTTCGTATATTCTAAAGCTCCTGTTTGCTGCATTGCTGTCATAATTTCAGCAAAGTTTTGCATACCATTGCCTGATTCAATCGCTTGTTTAATTTGTGCGGACTGTGCTTCACTACCATGCCACATAGCATATAAAAGGGGTAAAGTAGGTTTACCTTCCGCTAAATCATCCCCCACATTTTTGCCCATTTCTTCGGCGTCGGCGGCATAATCTAAAATGTCATCAACCAATTGAAAAGCAGTGCCTAGGTATTTACCGTAATCTTGCATCGCCATTTCTATTTCTGGCTCCTGCTCTGTCAATACAGCAGCTAATAAAGTCGCCGCCTCAAACAAACGAGCTGTTTTACTGTATATGACTTGCATGTAACTTTCTTCGCTAGTATCAGGATCATTACAGTTCATCAACTGCAAAACTTCACCTTCAGCAATAACATTAGTGGCGTCTGACAAAATTTGCATAACTCGCATTTTTTTCAAACTAACCATCATCTGAAAAGAACGGGTATATAAAAAATCCCCAACCAATACACTTGCTTGATTGCCAAACACTGCGTTAGCAGTTTCTCTGCCTCTGCGCATAGTTGATTCATCTACTACGTCATCATGTAATAATGTGGCGGTATGAATGAATTCAATAATGGCTGCCAATGTGTGGTGCTCATTAGTCTTAATATCTAACGCACGAGCGGCTAGAACGGTCAGCAAGGGCCTTAAACGCTTGCCGCCACTATTGACTATGTAAAAACCTAATTGATTAATAAGAGCGACGTCTGAACTGACTTGATTTTGTATTAACTCATTAACGGACATCATATCGTCATGGGCTAGTTGGTTGATAGTTTCAAGTTTCATACTTCAGTGCTTTAACCTTTTATAAATTATATACAATTACTTAACGTTTTTACCGCCAAAGGATTTTACAGAATTCTGCCTGGGTATCCAGTCTCAGATCCTCTAAAAGGTCGGAAAATAACGGGCTGAAGCAAAACGTTTGATATTTAACCAAATTAATTGGAAAATGGGCTTGCTTGGAGATACCTGTTCACGTACAATTCGCGCCCTGTTTTTGAATATAAGCGTCAAGAGACGCAGAGCGGAGTTTATTATGTACGCGGTTTTCCAAAGTGGTGGCAAACAACACCGTGTGGCTGAAGGCCAAACCGTTCGCCTAGAAAAAATCGAAGTGGCTCCTGGTGAGTCAGTTGAATTCGGTGATATCTTAATGGTGAGCAATGGTGACGATATTAAAATTGGTACACCATTTGTTAGTGGTGGAAAGGTTACAGCTGAAGTTGTAACTCATGGACGTGGCGATAAAGTTAAAATCGTTAAGTTCCGTCGTCGTAAGCATTCACGTACCCAAATGGGTCACCGTCAGTGGTTCACGGAAGTGAAAATCACTGGTATTAGCGCTTAATAGGAGTATATACAAATGGCACATAAAAAAGCTGGTGGTAGTACTAACAACGGCCGTGATTCAGAAAGTAAACGCCTAGGTGTTAAGCGTTACGGTGGTGAGTCGGTTCTAGCTGGTAACATTATTGTTCGTCAACGTGGAACTAAATTCCATGCTGGTAACAATATGGGTATTGGTAAAGATCATACTTTATTTGCTTTGTCTGACGGCAAAGTTCAATTTGAAGTTAAAGGTCCTAAAAATCGTAAATTTGTAAGCATTGTTGCTGAATAATTCACGGTAATATATTTTAAGAAGCCCCGCTTTATGCGGGGCTTTTTGTTTAAGTCTTAAAAATAGTCTGCACTGCAATTTCTAGTACGAACAGACTATACTCGATTCAATTGAGTTCTATTCAAGGTGTTGGTAAGTCATGAAATTTGTAGATGAAGCTGAGATCCGTGTCGAAGCGGGTGACGGTGGTAATGGTGTTGTAGGTTTTCGCCGAGAAAAATATGTACCTGATGGTGGTCCTGATGGTGGCGACGGTGGCGACGGCGGCAGTGTTTATTTAGTTGCAGACGAAAACTTAAACACCTTAATAGATTATCGCTTTGAACGATTCCATCGTGCAGAACGCGGTAAAAACGGACAAAGTGCCAATTGTACCGGTCGTGGCGGCTCTGATTTAGAAGTCAAAGTGCCTGTTGGGACAAGAGCCACAGATGCAGATACTGGAGAGTTGTTAGGTGATTTAACTAAACATACTCAACGAATGAAAGTAGCTCAAGGTGGTTATCATGGTTTAGGTAATGCTCGTTTTAAAACCAGTACTAACCGTGCACCTAGACAAAAGACAAGTGGTACCCCTGGAGAAATCAGGAACCTTAAATTAGAGCTAATGTTATTAGCTGACGTAGGTATGTTAGGTATGCCAAATGCTGGTAAATCTACATTTATCCGCAGTGTCTCAGCAGCTAAACCTAAAGTGGCAGATTACCCCTTTACTACCTTAGTGCCTAATTTAGGTGTAGTTCGTTTAGATTCTATGCGTAGTTTTGTAGTAGCGGATATCCCAGGTTTGATCGAAGGTGCCGCTGATGGCGCTGGGTTAGGTGTGCAATTTTTAAAACACCTTGAACGTTGTCGAGTATTAATTCATTTGATCGACTTAATGCCTGCAGATGAATCAGATCCTGTAGATAATGCTAAAGCTATCGTTGCTGAATTAGAAAAATACAGTCCTAAGCTTGCAGCTAAGCCTCGTTGGTTAGTATTTAACAAAGTCGACTTAATGCTTGAAGATGAAGTGGATGAGTTATGCGCAAAAATAGCTAAAGAGTTAGATTGGCAAGACGATTATTATAAAATTTCAGCCTTCCAAAAACTTGGTACTGAACAACTTTGTTTAAAAGCAATGGACTTCATTGAACAATTACCTGAAGAAATTGAGCTACCGGATAGCGAAGAGGAATCAGGGTTTAAGTGGGACACGTACCATAAAGATGTTATCGATGACGCCTATGACTTAGACGATGATGATGACGATTTTGATGATGAAGATGACGACTTCGAAGTGATCTACACCAAAGAGTAAAAATACAGGCCAGAAAGCAATTTCTGGCCTTTCTTGTATAATACGTTTTACTATCCGTTATTTCTGTTTACCCGCAAGATATTATTATGATAAAAATTTCTATGATCGCCGCTATGGCTAACAATCGTCTGATTGGTGCTAATAATGCAATGCCTTGGCATTTACCTGCTGACTTAAAACATTTTAAAAAAACCACTCTGGGCAAACCTATTGTGATGGGTCGTAAAACTTATGAATCGATTGGCAGAGCCTTACCTGGACGGTTAAATATAGTAATTAGTTCAGATCCCAATTATTCTCTGGCTGATGCCTCTGTAGCCAATAGTTGCGAGCAAGCAATAGATTTAGCATCTAACCATTTAGCAGAAAAAAATAGAGATGATGCTGAAGTGATGATTATTGGTGGCGGTACTATTTATCGGCACTTTCTACCTTTTTGTCACTGTTTATATCTAACAGAGATAGACTTAACCGTAGAGGGCGATACCCATTTCCCTAATTATCAGGCTGAATATCAATGGCAAGAAGTGGCAAGTGAATCCCACCAAGCTGATGAAAATAATCCTTATCCATACCGCTTTATTACTCTTCTAAAACAGGCTCTCTAGGTTTTTTCAATAAAGTAAAAGTGTAGGTATAACCATAAATAGCTGTAATGATTATGCTAGGTGCTATGGTAAGCCAGAGGTTTGGAGTTTGATTCAACCAGTTCACGCCAATAGCGATACTTGCCTGTATTGAAATGGGTAAAATTGGTGCTAATAGGGAGCCGGGCACAGCATTAGTATTTAGAAACTGTGCTGAATTAGATAAAGCATCTCTAAAGGTTTTAAATATCGCGATATTCTGTGTGGTTTTTGAATGCACGGTACAAATAATTGGTACAACAAATATAAGAGACAAACTGTTGTTACCGAACCTTGCCACCGACTTTTCAAGTAAAAACGTAAACAACACAGTGACAGTTGCACTGAGAGTGCCTTGTACTAGAGCAGATCTTAGCACTATGGCCTGATCATCGGTTGCCATATTATTAGCCCAATATGACCAAAAAAAATAAAAACTAAACGAAATAACAGCCGAAATAACTAATCTAAGTGAAGAATGTGACATATTTTTCCATTACAATAATTTTATTTTTAGTATAAAAAAAGCCTCTAATGAGGCTTTAATATCAGATTCTTAGATTAACCTAATTTATTAAAAATAGCTTCTAGATCTAAACCTTTATGACCTAACATATCTCTTAGTCTACGCAGTGCTTCTACTTGGATCTGCCTTACACGCTCTCGGGTAAGGCCTATTTCAATCCCTACATCTTCGAGGGTAGATGGCTCATATCCCATTAGTCCAAATCGTCTAGCTAATACTTCTCTTTGTTTAGGATTTAAGTCTTCTAACCACTTGATAATATTTAATTTAATATCTGAGTCTTGAAGATCTTCTTCAGGGCCATGTCCTTTGTCATCAGCAATAACATCAAGTAAAGCTTTGTCATTTTCTCCACCAATTGGTGTATCTACCGAGGTTATTTTTTCATTCAATCGTAACATTTTAGTCACGTCAGCCACAGGTTTATCAAGAGACTCGGCTATTTCTTCAGCAGTGGGTTCATGATCTAATCTTTGTGCTAATTCTCTAGCAGCTCGTAAATAAACATTTAGTTCTTTTACTACATGGATAGGTAAACGAATAGTACGAGTTTGGTTCATTATTGCTCGTTCAATGGTCTGTCTGATCCACCAAGTCGCATAGGTAGAAAAACGGAAACCTCTTTCAGGGTCAAACTTTTCTACAGCTCTAATAAGACCTAGGTTACCTTCTTCAACTAAATCTAACAGTGCTAAACCACGGTTGTTATATCGGCGGGCTATTTTAACAACTAAACGCAGATTACTGACAATCATACGTTTACGTGACGCTTCGTCACCTTTTAAGGCTCTACGTGAAAAGTAGACTTCTTCTTCTGCAGTTAATAATGGGGAAAATCCGATTTCACCTAAATATAGTTGGGTGGCATCAAGGTTTTTTTTCTTGGCTTCGGAAGAGGATAATATATCCTCCAATTCTTTTTGATCGGCTTTTTCAGCTTTAGCAAGTTCTAATTCAACGGCTTCTTCAATATCGCTGAATGGATCAATCTCAACTACAACTGTTTTTTCTTGGCTCATAATTCATGACTCCTTAACTGTCGTTTTTTAACTTCTCCTAATTTGATTCTTATAGTTTATTGTTATTATCTTTTGGGTAGATAGTTCAAAGGATTAATTGATTTACCTTTGTACCTTACTTCAAAATGAAGCTTAACCTTATCGGTCCCACTTCTACCCATATTGGCGATTTTATCGCCTATTTTTACCCATTGTTGTTCTTTAACTAACACTTGGTCATTGTGCGCATAAGCCGATAAATAGGCTTCTGAGTGTTTGATAATAACCAAGTTACCAAAACCGCGTAATGCTTTACCTGTATAGACTACTTTTCCATCGGCAGCGGCCAAAATAGGCTCACCTAATTTTCCAGAAAAATCCAAGCCCTTGTTTCCATCATCTTTGGCTGAAAACCCTTCAGAAACGGGATTTGGCGTAGGCCAAGACCATTGTTTAACTCGGTCAGGAAATTTGCCAATCGAAGATTCATTTGAATCTGTATTAACATTCTTTTCACTTTTACCATACGCTTGCTTTTTAGGCAGGTCAACAGCTTTCTTATGAGACTTTTGTCGAACAGGAACAGCCTTTTTTTGTAAGATTAATGTTTGTCCAGGATAGATATTATAGGGCTTTTTAATGCCATTTAATTTGGCTAAATCTTGATAGTCATTGCCTGAATACCAGGCGATGGAAAATAAGGTATCACCCTTATTAACCGTATATTTATTAGACTTATAACCATCAGCTTGATAGTCGAGATAGGTTTTACCTTGGTAAAGTTCGATTACAGGGGCAGGCTCCGAACGATTAGAGCAGCTTAGTAACAATAAATTACACGCCACAGTTGCAAAAACGACAATATTACACAGAACTGATTTACCAACTAAATTCATCAGTTCTGATTCGCTTTTTGTCCCATTTTTTCAAGAAAAACAACCATTAATATACCCGTTATCAACAAAGCAATAGAAGGCAGAAAATAAGCTGGTTGACTGGTTAATATTTCAAATTGTTGAGGTAATACATTGTCTTGAACCAATGGGATTTCTTTACCATGACGATCTATCACAGATTCTAACGTATGTTTCCAAGGCCAAACTTTATTCAATGACCCCAACATAAAGCCACCGAGTAAGGCCAGAGTCAGTGTTTTATAGTGTTTAAACATCCAGCTCAATACATGTGAAAAGCTTAACAACCCACAAATGCAGCCTAAAGCAAAGAGACTCAGTGTCATTAACTGCAACTCTTTTACTGCCACTAACATAGGCGCATACATACCTAACAGTAACAATAAGAAGCTGCCAGAAATGCCCGGTAAGATCATTGCACAAATAGCAATCATACCAGACACAAAAACAATTAAAGGCGTTGATTCTACTGAGGTTGGAGTAATTGTGGTTATATAGTAAGCCACCAATGTTCCGAGAATAAAAGTTGCAGTTAAAGCTAAATTCCATTTAGGTATATGTCTTATTAACGACCAAACCGCAGCTAAGATTAAGCCAAAAAAGAACGACCATAATAAGACTGGATACTCAGCCAAAAGAAATAACACGGCTCTAGAAACTGTTAATATACTAACAATAATGCCAGCAAATAAGGTCAATAAGAAAGTACCATTTATATGTTGCCAAGTAGCCGCGATGCCTTGTGAAAATAGTAATTTCAAGGCAGATGGACCACACTGCTTAAGTGAAAAAATAAGCTCTTCATAAATACCGGTCATAAAGGCAATTGTGCCACCAGACACACCAGGAACAGCATCTGCAGCTCCCATCAAAGCACCTTTAGCAGCTAATCCTATGTACTGATTTTTCGTCCTTGAGGTTTTCAAATAATATCTCCTGCCACTAAAGGCACAAATCTGACAGCTTCGATAATTTTAGATTCAAACTCATCCCCTACACGGGTAATACAATGTAGCTGTTGATGAGTTTCACCTACCGGTATAATTAAACGACCACCATCATTAAGCTGCTGATATAAGGTCTCTGGTATGGAACTGGCTGCGGCGGTGACAATAATAGCATCGTAAGGGCCTTTACTTGACCAACCCAGCCAGCCATCACCGTGTTTCATTTTAACGTTGTGTAAATCTAATTGATTCATTCTGCGCTTAGCTTGAAACTGCAACGTTTTAATTCTTTCCACTGAATAAACTTGATTAAATAATTGCGCAAGCACAGCAGTTTGATAACCCGAACCAGTGCCAATTTCTAGTACTGTTTGTGGACTATTCTCAGACTCTAATAACAACTCTGTCATTCGTGCCACTATGTAAGGTTGTGAGATAGTTTGTCCTTGGCCTATAGGTAACGCTGTATTTTGATATGCTTTATGGCGTAAAGCATCAGGCAGAAATAATTCTCTAGGGATCTTAGCAATTGCAGTCAAAACTTTAGTATTACTAATCCCTTCTGCATGAAGGAGTTGGGCTAGGCTTTCACCTTTACGTGAGGTTATTCTCATGTGGTTCTGGTTCCATATTTTTTGGCTTTTAAGCTCTAGTTGTTATTTTAAACTTTTTTTATCCATTGGGATAACTCATTAAGACTATTATAAGCAGTCATATCTATTGACAGTGGTGTGACTGAACAATATCCCTGTGCAATAGCGTGGAAATCAGTGCCTTCTCCTGCATCTAGCTCAGGACCAACACTGCCATACCAATAGATATCTTTACCATGAGGGTCTTGTGCCTTAGTCATGTTTTCAGCTTTATGGCGCCTACCCTGTCGAGTTGCTTTTACACCTTTGATTTGCTCATAAACTAAGTCAGGTACATTTATATTTAAAATTTGATCCGCAGGCAATGGATGGTCAATTAATAAATTTATAATATCAGCTACGACTCTGGCTGCGCTCGAAAAATGAGAGGGTTGGCTACTTGCCAAAGACACGGCTATTGCCGGTAATCCCATATGTCGACCTTCGGTCGCTGCAGCGACTGTACCTGAATAGATGACATCATCACCTAGATTAGCACCATGATTTATCCCAGAAACCACTAAATCTGGTTCATCTTGCAGCAACTGATTAAGGCCTAAATGCACACAATCAGAGGGGGTGCCGTTCACTGCAAAAAATCCATTTTCCATTTTTTGCAGTCTAAGTGGAGTTTGAATTGAAAGCGCATTACTTGCGGCACTGCAATTTCTATCTGGCGCAATTACAGTAACCTGATGTTGCTTACTGAGCTCTTGATATAAAATAGCTAAACCTTGAGCAAATACTCCATCATCATTACTTAACAAAATATTCATGCTGGAATTATGTCCATTGTTTGATGAGTGTCTAACACTTCTCTTAATATCGAAGTCGCAAATGTACCTGAAGGTAATGAAAACTCTACATTGAGTTCATCTTCTGTAATAGACCATTGCATATTTTTCGGAAATAATTGTATCGCCCGTCTTTCTTGTTTTAAACCTAATGACGCAAGAGTAGAAGTCACCTCTGGATGCTCGATAGCAAGCTTGTTTTCTAATTCTAGCACTTCGCCTTGGCTAGTTAACTCGCCCTGCCCCCATAAAGGTGCTGACAAATATATATCTTGTTCGGCAAGTCGGCTTTCAATCACAGTATCCAACTCACTCGTACAAAAATAACTGTTACTTCCCGCTAGTTGCATCACATCTCCCACCATAGGTTTATGCAAGACATCTAGTTTAAGTCGATTATTGACCATTTCGTTAAATAGCCAAGAACGTAACGCTGATATAGCCATTGAACGTTTATTGCGGTTTTTTATAGGCTCACCCTGAATCATTTTTTCAGCTAAGACTAAATTCCCCCCACGCGTATCGTAACGTGTATCACCAAAACGTTGTGAGCCATAATAATTTGGCACGCCATGTTGGGCTATTAGCTGCAAACGTTCTTCTAGTCCAACTGTTGAGCTAAGCTGCCGAATAGTTAGATTAAAGCGATTACCTTTCAATACACCTGTTCTTAATTTTTTATTATGGCGTTTAGAGTGAAGTACTTTAGCACCGGGTTCGTCGAATAAGTCCCAATCAAAACTTGCTTTGCCAGGTACATGCACACTAAACCATTGTTGGGTCTTAGCATATTTATCCTTGCGCCCTGCATAAGTAACATTCCGTAATGGCAGTTTGCAAAATTTAGCTAGTTGTTCAGCTAAATATGCAGTATTTAGACCTATTTTTTCTACCCATAAATATATGTGCTCACCTTCACCTATAGGTTCATAGCCTAATATTTCGGTCACTTGGAAATCTTCGGCTACCGCTTTAAGCTGGCCTGAAATAGATAAACTAGGGTATTGATGAAGCCAATGGTCTGTATTTAACAAAGTTAACTTTCGCTCTTAGTTAAAAGCACCACAGCATATGTAGCTATGCCTTCTTTACGACCTGCAAAGCCAAGCTTTTCAGTGGTTGTCGCTTTTACATTGATTTGGTCAATGTTTGCATCTAAATCACTGGCGATAATTTTACGCATAGATTCAATATGAGGTGCCATTTTAGGCGTTTGAGCCACAATAGTCAGATCTAAATTGCCTAATTGGTAATGCCGTTGAGTGACTAATTGATATACATGTCTCAGCAATACTCTACTGTCCACACCAGATAAATTAGGATCAGTATCTGGAAAATGTTTACCTATATCTCCTAAAGCTAATGCGCCTAACATTGCATCGCATAGCGCATGTAAAGCCACGTCACCGTCTGAGTGTGCTATTAATCCTTGTTCATGCTCTATTTGAGTACCAGCAATATAAATAGGACCAGTTCCGCCAAATTTATGTACGTCATAACCATGACCAATACGAATTGTCATTTTTTGTCCTTGTGACTAAGGGTTCTTTGAGTTAAATAAAATTCAGCTAACAATAAATCTTCAGGTTTAGTGACTTTTATATTGGAAGCACACCCCTCGACTATGTGCACACCTTGCTGTACATACTCGATCGCCGAAGCCTCGTCAGTAATAACAATGTTATTTTCTGCCGCTTTAATTAACGCGTTTCTCAATTGTTCCAACATAAAAAACTGAGGAGTGAGTGCATGCCACAGGTTTTCTCTAGGTTCAGTATGAGCAACTAAATTATTTGCATTGGCTCGTTTCATGGTATCTCGCACTGGCGTAGCTAAAATTCCACCTAGATCGCTTTTTTCTGCAAGCCTGAGTAAACGAGTTAAATCTTTGTGTAGTAAACAAGGGCGAGCAGCATCATGCACCAATACCCACTTTTCATGGCTGTTAGATAAATAATGTAAACCAGCTAACACAGAGTCTGAACGTTCTTTTCCCCCTATAGTAGTTTCAACTCGGGGATCATTCGCCACAGGCAATGTGTGGAACGTTTCATCTTTGGCGCTTAATACGATAACCACACGTTTTATTTGTGGATGAGCCAATAAACCTGAAATGGTTTGTTCGATTATGGTTTTTCCAGCAAGTAGTAAATATTGCTTCGGCACCACAGATTGCATACGTTTGCCGATACCGGCTGCAGGTATGATGATTGAATATTGTGGAATAAATGACATTAAATTATTGTTCAGACGGCAAAATACGGTAAAACGTCTCGCCTTGTTTAATTAAACCTAAACCATTACGAGCTTTTTCTTCAGCAGCATCCAGACCCATTTTAAGATCTTGAATATCCGCTTTTAATAAACTGTTACGTTGTTTAAGATTTGAGTTTTGTGTAACTTGAATGGCCACTTGTTCTTTTTTCAACATAAAATCTGGCACACTATTTTTGCCAAACCATAATCGATATTGCAACATACTGAATAGACAAATTAAAATAGCTGTAACCCATTTCATTTTTAGCCTCCCAGTAGTTTTAAGTGAACTTATTATGCCGAGGTTTTTCAGGCTTTAAAAGCGTTATAACCATAAGTCATCGATTCTTCGCCTTATCTGGAGTAATTCCACATAGACTGATTAAATAATGGTTAAGTTTAAGATAAATAAATCAGTTAAAAACATAGCCTTTACAAGAAGTTGTATGACCAGTAAAAGAGAAATCAGTATTTCTTATTCGATTGCATTCTTATTTTTATTTGATTCAGGGATGTTAACGTAGTCAATAGTGAGTAAAATGCTCACAGTCCGAAATTTGAGCTTTGGGGAGTGCGGTCTTCAAAGGGCATAAAATAACTTCGGTTACTTAACACTCTTTAAATTAAAATTATAAATTGGAATTTTATGAAAACTCTATCTGATATTGGGCTGATTGGCCTAGCTGTTATGGGCGAAAACCTAATTTTAAACATGGCCAGTAAAGGGTATACCGTCACGGCGTATAATCGTTCAACCGATAAAGTAGAAAACTTTATTAATGGCCGCGCAAAAGGCGAAACTATTCGTGGTGCGTATTCAGTTGAAGAGTTGGTGCAGTCTCTCGCCACTCCTAGAAAAATAATGATCATGGTGAAATCTGGTGCGCCAGTTGATGCAACAATTGAGCAACTTTTACCTTTATTAGATAAAGGCGATATCATCATTGATGGTGGTAATACACATTTCCCAGACACAATCCGTCGTGAAAAATACTGTGCAGAAAAAGGTATTAACTTTGTTGGTGCAGGTGTTTCAGGTGGAGAAGAAGGCGCATTAAAAGGCCCATCAATCATGCCTGGTGGATCACTTGAAGCATGGCAAGCAGTTAAGCCTATCTTTCAAGATATTTCAGCCAAAGTAGAAGACGGTTCACCTTGTTGCGATTATGTTGGCGAAAATGGCGCAGGTCATTTTGTTAAGATGGTACATAACGGTATCGAATATGGCGATATGCAACTATTGTGTGAAGCATACCAAATAATGAAAGAAGTATTAGGTATGTCTGCAGATGAAATGCATGAAGTATTTAAAGAGTGGAACACTACTGAACTAGATAGCTATTTAGTTGAAATCACTCGTGACATCTTAGCTTATAAAGATGAAGATGGTGGTCCATTAGTAGAAAAAATCCTAGATACCGCTGGCCAAAAAGGCACAGGCAAATGGACTGGTGTTGTTGCTCTTGATTTAGGTGTTCCACTTACTTTAATTGCAGAATCAGTATTTGCTCGTTGTATTTCAGCACTTAAAGATGAGCGTGTTCAAGCGTCTAAAGTTATCTCTGGGCCAGCTAAAGAATTTAACGGTGATAGAGCTGCGTTTATCGAAGATTTACGCCAAGCCGTTCTAGCCGCTAAAATTGTTTCTTACGCACAGGGTTACACTCTAATGCGTGAAGCAGCAAAAGAATTCAACTGGAATCTAAACTATGGTGGCATCGCCCTAATGTGGCGTGGGGGTTGTATCATCCGTTCAGCTTTCTTAGGCAAAATCAAAGAAGCGTACGACAAAAATCCAGAATTAAACAACTTATTGTTAGATGACTACTTTAGAGAAACAGTAGTCGCTGCACAAGAAGGCTGGAGACGTGTCGCGGTTAACGCCATCACAACTGGTGTTCCTGCTCCTTGTTTGACAGCTGCATTGAATTATTTTGATGGATACCGCACGGAGCGTTTACCAGCTAATTTATTACAAGCTCAACGTGATTACTTTGGTGCGCATACATATGAGCGTACAGATAAGCCAAGAGGCGAGTTCTTCCACACTAACTGGACAGGACGAGGTGGTAACACTTCATCGTCAACTTATAACGCTTAGTTGTTGGGCATAAGCTCTTTATCAATAGTAAGTAATAGAGCCCATCAGTGTTAACGCTGATGGGCTCTTTGTTATTAGGCTCTGTGCTATTGAATGTTTTTTCTAATACACCTGTATTTATTAACTTCCAAAAGAAGGCGTATATTAAGCATAACTGATCTTTCTTCTTGAATCCGGCTATGCAATAAGTATAATACTGCTCCCTCCTTAGTAGTGATTCAGAATTTTTCCAGAAAAATCTATGATTCCACAAGGTTGGTGTAACCAAAATTTGCGCGGTTATGAGTAACCCAGCAAGTGTATAAAATTTTAGGGGTGTAGTTCCAATTGGTAGAACGGCGGTCTCCAAAACCGACGGTTGTGGGTTCGAATCCCTCCACCCCTGCCATTACAATGTAAAGTACAGCCTAGTTTAGGTCTGTAGAGCAAAAAATATAATCGTAGAGGTGGAGGGTGAGAACCCACACGGGTTTGACAAATCGTCTGGAACGATTTGAACCGCTTTAGCGCCGCTTGCGGTCGGTTACAAGGATGTAACTGAGTTTATCCCTCCACCCCTGCCATTTTTCGGCAAATACCACAAAAGTGTTGGTATTGCATTACGTAACAAAATTAGGGTTTAGCATGAGCGAGAATATAGAAAACAGTTCCAATCCATTCGACTTAGTCAAATGGTTGGTTACATTGGGCTTGTTAGCTGGAATTGTTGCCGCTAACCATTTTTTACCAGAACTATCAGTTCTGTATATCGCCCTTATTGCTGTAGTTGCTGTGGGATTAGCTGGTTATATAGCTTCTACTACAGTTAAAGGTAGTGCCTTTATCACCTTCGCTAAAGACTCTCGTACTGAAGTACGTAAAGTAGTATGGCCTACTCGTCAAGAAACAACTACCACCACAATGATTGTATTAGCAGCAACTGTCATTATGTCTCTTATCCTTTGGGGATTAGATGGAATTATTGTAGAAGTTGTTAAATTTATAACTGGATTAGGAATTTAAACTATGTCTGATAAAAAATGGTACGTAGTTCAAGCATTTTCTGGTTATGAAGGCCGTGTGCAAAAAACATTGCTTGAACATATTAGAATGAATGAAATGGAAGATTTCTTCGGTGAAATTTTAGTACCCACTGAAGAAGTTGTTGAAATGCGTGCCGGTCAACAAAGAAAAAGTGAGCGCAAATTTTTCCCAGGTTATGTTTTAGTACAAATGGACATGAATGAAGACTCATGGCATTTAGTCAAAAGTGTACCCCGTGTATTAGGTTTTATTGGTGGCACATCTGATCGCCCTGCACCTATTACCACTAAAGAAGCAAATGCTATCTTGAATCGTCTTGAAGAAGGCGTGGACAAACCAAAACCGAAAACATTGTTCGAACCAGGCGAAGTGGTACGTGTTACCGATGGTCCTTTTGCCGATTTCAATGGTGTAGTTGAAGAAGTCGATTATGAAAAAAGCCGCTTAAAAGTATCTGTGCTTATTTTTGGTCGTTCTACCCCAGTTGAACTTGAATTTGGTCAGGTAGAAAAAGGCTAATAAGCCTATTTTATTACCGCAATAGCGGTGATGAAGCATAATATCTAAAAAAGTCAACAATTAGACTTGTATAGGGCTGCTGGTTAATCTATAATTCGCGGCCCTTTTTATTAGAACGGGAAGCCGATAGAGTAAGCATACTCAGTGTTTACAAGGCGTTACACCCAAATTAGAGAGTATTATCATGGCGAAGAAAGTCACAGGCTTAATTAAGCTACAGGTTGCCGCAGGTGCTGCGAATCCTAGTCCTCCAGTTGGTCCTGCATTAGGTCAGCATGGTGTTAATATCATGGAATTCTGTAAAGCGTTTAACGCAAAAACAGAAAGCCTAGAAAAAGGCGCTCCAGTACCAGTAGAAATTACTGTTTACGAAGATCGTTCTTTCACATTCATAACCAAAACTCCTCCTGCTGCATTCTTACTTCTGAAAGCTGCTGGTGTAAAAAGTGGTTCTGGCCGTCCTAACACTGAAAAAGTGGGTAAGGTAACGCGCGCGCAATTAGAAGAAATTGCAAAAACTAAAGAACCAGATTTAACTGCAGCGACTTTAGACGCAGCAGTAAACACCATTGCTGGCTCTGCCCGCAGCATGGGCTTAGTGGTAGAGGGATAAGAAATGGCTAAATTATCAAAACGCGCACGCTTAGTACTTGAAAAGGTTGATGCGACTAAAGAATACGAATTTAATGAAGCTGTCGCTTTATTAAAAGAATTAGCTACTGCTAAATTTGCAGAAAGTGTTGATGTTGCCGTTAATCTAGGCATCGATGCTCGTAAATCTGATCAAAACGTTCGTGGCGCAACTGTATTACCAAACGGTACTGGTAAAGATGTTCGTGTTGCCGTGTTTACTCAAGGTGCAAATGCAGAAGCAGCTAAAGAAGCTGGTGCTGACATAGTAGGTATGGAAGACTTAGCTGACTTAGTTAAGAAAGGCGAAATGAACTTTGACGTTGTTGTAGCATCTCCTGATGCAATGCGTGTTGTAGGTCAATTAGGTCAAATATTAGGTCCACGTGGACTTATGCCTAACCCTAAAACAGGTACAGTTACACCAGACGTAGCAACAGCGGTTAAAAACGCGAAAGCTGGTCAAGTTCGTTATCGTAACGACAAAAACGGTATTATCCATGCTAGCATCGGTAAAATCGCTTTTGAAGCAAACCAAATTCAAGAAAACTTAGCAGCATTGCTAGAAGCGCTTAACAAAGCTAAGCCTTCTTCAGCTAAAGGCACTTTCATACAGAAAATCAGCCTTAGCACAACAATGGGTGCAGGTGTTTCTTTAGATCAATCTAGTTTATAGATTGATCGCTTTAACCTTAGTGGTTAAAGCATTATAAACAATATTCAAAGAATACTGTTTATTTCTCTGTAAAGGTTATGGGTTAGAGTCCGAGTTGAACTTTTGAAAATTAGTGAGACAACGACTCTCGTCCAAGACCGCAGGCGTAAGTTGGAGAATGAAGTAAGAGAGCATTTTCCGTGATAGTGATGAAAAATCATTTATCGTAAACAACTTACTTAAAACATAAGCCTGCGCAGACGGTGGTATCGACTCAGACTCTCTGGGATTAACGAACACCGTAGAGCGGTGGAATTGTGAGAAGGTAAACTTCTAACAGTGACATCAATCTGTGAATCCTGAAACGGATATTTCAAATAGAAATGAAGTTTCAGACTTTAAGAAGGTGAACTCAGTGGCATTAGGCTTAGCAGCAAAAAAAGAGATCGTAGCGGAAATAAACGACGTTGCATCTCAAGCTCTATCTGTTGCCGTTGCTGAATACCGTGGCATGGAAGTGGCAGAATTAACTGACCTTCGTGTTAAAGCACGTGAACAAGGTGTTTACTTACGAGTAGTTCGTAACACTCTTGCAAAACGCGCTTTAGCTGATAGTAAGTTTGCTGACCTTGACAGTGCGTTAACTGGTCCGTTGATTTACGGTTTTTCTATAGAAGCACCTGGCGGTGCTGCGCGTCTTTTCAAAGACTTTAGCAAAACTAACGACAAGTTAAACGTTACTGCACTTTCTATTGGTAGTGGTTTATTGGGTCCAGACAAACTGGATGCAGTAGCTTCACTTCCTACCCGCGACGAAGCGTTGGCAAGATTACTTGCTACCTTCAAAGCACCTGCCGAGAAATTCGTTCGTACTATCAACGAAGTTCCAGGCAAGTTTGTGCGTGTATTGGCGGCGATCAAAGACGAAAAATAATATTCGTTTTTGTACATTTTAAATTTTAACATTAAACCCAGGAGTTTAGAGAAATGGCTCTAACTAAAGAAGATATTTTAAACGCAATTGCTGAAATGCCAGTAATGGAACTAGTTGAACTAATCGAAGCAGCTGAAGAGAAATTTAACGTTTCTGCTGCTGCAGCGGTTGCTGTTGCTGGTCCTGCTGTAGCTGCTGAAGCTGCTGCAGAACAAACTGAATTTGATGTTGTTATGACATCTTTCGGTGCGAACAAAGTTGCAGTAATCAAAGCGGTACGTGGCGCAACTGGCCTAGGTCTTAAAGAAGCTAAAGAAGTAGTTGAATCTGCTCCTAAAGCTATCAAAGAAGGCGTATCTAAAGAAGAAGCTGAAGAACTTAAGAAGACGCTTGTAGAAGCTGGCGCTGAAGTTGAGCTTAAATAATCTGCCTAATCGCAGATTGTTAGCCTGAAATGGCATAGGCTGGTGACTTTTTAGTCACCAGCCTTTTTGCGCTGTAGGATTTACTATTTTCATCCTTTGATATGGGTCCTAGTAATAAAGTGCAAATTACAATTAAAACCAACAAAACCAATAAGTTAAGTAAGCCTCTTAATGAATTTGGGTCAGGTAGTAATTGTAACTTAAAGGGTAGCGGAAGTTTGCTTATATAGTTCGTACTATTAAGCAAGTTGGGTCAAAAATCGGCAGGCTGAGGAACCCATGGTTTACTCTTATAGCGAAAAGAAACGTATCCGTAAGGATTTTGGCAAACGCCCACAGGTATTGGAAATACCGTATCTACTTTCAATCCAGTTAGATTCTTTTAAGAAGTTTATTGACCTAGATGTAGATGGTCAACATGGACTGGAAGCGGCATTTCGATCAGTTTTTCCAATCAAAAGTTACTCCGGTAACGCTGAATTGCAATATGTAAGTTACCGTTTAGGTGAGCCAGTATTTGATGTTAAAGAATGTCAAATTCGTGGTGTTACATTTTCTGCGCCATTGCGCGTAAAATTGCGTTTAGTGTTGTTCGATAGAGAAGCAGCACCTGGTACAGTTAAAGACATTAAAGAGCAAGAAGTATACATGGGTGAAATACCACTCATGACTGATAACGGTACATTCGTTATCAATGGTACTGAACGTGTTATTGTCTCTCAATTGCACCGTTCTCCAGGCGTGTTCTTTGATCACGACAAAGGAAAAACACACTCCTCTGGTAAAGTATTATATAACGCTCGTGTTATTCCTTACCGTGGTTCGTGGTTAGACTTTGAATTTGACCCTAAAGATAATCTTTTTGTACGTATAGATAGACGTCGTAAATTACCAGCGACGATTATGTTACGCGCATTAGAAATGCCAACCGAAGAAATTCTAGGTTTGTTCTTTGAAACGAACCAAGTTAGAGTTCAAGGTGAAAAGTTCTTATCAGATGTTGTCCCAGATCGCCTTCGTGGTGAAACTGCACAATTCGACATTTTAGACGCTGATGGCAAAGTTCTAGTTGAAACTGGTCGTCGTATTTCTGCACGTCATACTCGTGCATTAGAAAAAGCGAAAATTACTGAATTAGAAGTACCAGCAGAATATTTGGTTGGTCGTGTATTTGCTCGCGATTATATCAATGAAGAAACCGGTGAAGTAACAGTTTCAGCCAATGACGAACTAACCCTAGAAAATCTAGCTGAGTTGGTTGCATCAGGTGTCACTGCGTTTGATACTCTTTATATCAACGAACTTGATCATGGTGCTTATATTTCAGACACCTTACGTATCGATAACTCAACGAATAAACTAGAAGCATTAGTTGAGATTTATCGCATGATGCGTCCTGGTGAGCCACCTACTAAGGATGCAGCTGAGACATTGTTTACTAATCTATTCTTCTCTGAAGATAGATATGACTTGTCTTCTGTTGGCCGAATGAAATTCAACCGTCGTATAGGGCGTGAAGAATCTACCGGTGCTGGTACCTTAAATAAAGAAGATATCGTTGCAGTAATGAAGCAACTGATCACTATACGTGACGGTAAAGACGAAGTTGATGATATCGATCACTTAGGTAACAGACGTATTCGTTCTGTAGGTGAAATGGCTGAAAACCAATTCCGAGTTGGTTTAGTTCGTGTTGAACGTGCAGTTAAAGAACGTTTAAGTTTAGGTGACCTTGATGCAGTAATGCCACAAGACCTAATCAACGCTAAGCCTATTTCTGCAGCTGTAAAAGAGTTCTTTGGTTCAAGCCAATTATCTCAATTTATGGATCAGAATAACCCGTTATCAGAAGTCACACACAAACGTCGTATATCTGCATTAGGTCCGGGTGGTTTGACTCGTGAACGTGCAGGTTTTGAAGTACGAGATGTACACGCCACTCACTATGGTCGTCTATGTCCTATCGAAACACCAGAGGGACCAAACATTGGTTTGATTAACTCTCTGTCAAGTTTTGCTCGTACCAACGATTTTGGCTTCTTAGAAACCCCATATCGTAAAATTGTTGACGGTCTGATCACTGACGAAATCGACTACTTGTCGGCTATCGAAGAAGGTCAATACGCAATTGCTCAGGCAAATGTTGTATTAGACGACGACGGTAGATTAGCAGATGATCTTATTCCATGTCGTTTCCGCGGTGAAACTACACTAATGTCAGTAGCTGACATTAAGTACATGGATGTATCTCCTCAACAAATCGTATCTGTAGCTGCCAGTATTATCCCGTTCCTAGAACACGATGATGCTAACCGTGCACTGATGGGTGCAAACATGCAACGTCAAGCAGTGCCCACTCTAATTGCTGAGAAGCCTTTAGTTGGTACTGGTATGGAAAAAACGGTTGCTGTAGATTCGGGTGTAACTGTTGTTGCCAAACGTGGTGGAACAGTTGATTACGTTGACGCAAGTCGAATTGTAATCAAGGTAAATGAAAATGAAATGGCCGCTGGTGAAGCGGGTATTGATATTTATAACCTAACCAAATATACACGTTCAAACCAAAATACTTGTATTAACCAAAAACCAACTTGTAATGTTGGTGAGCCAATTGTGGCTGGTGATGTATTAGCTGATGGTCCTTCTACTGACTTAGGTGAGTTAGCTTTAGGTCAGAACATGCGCATCGCATTTATGCCTTGGAATGGTTATAACTTCGAAGATTCAATCTTAATTTCTGAGCGTGTAGCGATGGAAGACAGATTTACTTCTATCCACATTCAAGAACTAAGCTGTATCGCTCGTGATACTAAGCTAGGTCCAGAAGAAATTAGTGCTGATATCCCTAATGTTGGTGAATCTGCTCTAGGTAAACTGGATGAGTCTGGTGTGGTATATATTGGTGCTGAAGTTAAAGGCGGCGATATATTAGTAGGTAAAGTAACACCTAAAGGTGAAACTCAACTTACTCCAGAAGAGAAACTTTTAAGAGCTATCTTTGGCGAAAAAGCATCCGATGTTAAAGATACTTCATTACGTGTACCTAACAGTGTACGTGGTACGGTTATTGACGTTCAGGTCTTCACTCGTGATGGCGTTGAAAAAGATAAGCGTGCTCGCGAAATCGAAGATATGCAATTACGTGAAGTTAAAAAGGATTTGTCTGACGAATTTAATATTTTAGCTGACGGTATCTTTGCTCGTGCAACCAATTTGTTACTAAAAGCCGGTGTTGAACAAACTAAGCTTGATAACTTACCTCGAGATAAATGGTTTGATCTAACTCTTGACGACGAAGACTTACAATTAGAACTAGACCAAATTGCTGAGCAGCATGGTGAAATCAAATCTGATTTTGATACTAAGTTCGAAATTAAGCGTCGTAAGATCACTCAAGGTGATGATTTGGCACCGGGTGTACTTAAGATTGTTAAGGTTTATCTAGCGGTTAAGCGTCATATTCAACCAGGTGATAAAATGGCTGGTCGTCATGGTAACAAAGGTGTTATCTCGACTATTCAACCTGTAGAAGATATGCCTTACGATGAAAACGGCACGCCTGTTGATATCGTTTTGAACCCACTTGGTGTACCTTCGCGTATGAACATCGGTCAGGTTCTAGAAACCCACTTAGGTATGGCTGCAAGCGGTATCGGTGTGAAGATCGACCGTATGTTGAAAGAACACGAAGAGATGGCTAAGTTACGTAGCTTCTTAAAAGAAGTATACAGTGCTGGTAAGTCTCACCAAAACGTAGATATTGATAACTTTACAGATGACGAAGTTAACCGTTTAGCAGACAACTTACGTAAGGGTGTGCCTATGGCTACACCAGTCTTCGACGGTGCAACTGAAGCTGAAATTAAGCATATGTTAACTTTGGCAGATATACCTGAAAGCGGACAGATCACTTTGTTCGACGGACGTACAGGTCGCGCATTTGAGCGTCCAGTTACTGTAGGTTATATGTACATGCTGAAACTTAACCACTTGGTTGATGACAAAATGCATGCACGTTCTACTGGTTCTTACAGCCTAGTTACTCAACAGCCGTTGGGTGGTAAAGCTCAGTTCGGTGGTCAGCGTTTCGGAGAGATGGAAGTATGGGCACTAGAAGCTTATGGTGCTGCTTATACCTTGCAAGAAATGTTAACCGTTAAGTCCGATGACGTGAATGGCCGTACCAAAATGTATAAAAACATTGTGGATGGCGATCATCGTATGGAACCTGGTATGCCTGAATCATTCAACGTATTGTTGAAAGAGATTCGCTCACTAGGTATCAATATCGAACTGGAAGAGCAATAAACGCTCTGACTGAACTTGTAGACAGACAGTCCTGTTAGTGTGATAAGCACTAACAGGATCTTTGCAACTGACTCCGCTGGGAGAGAAATGTGAAAGATTTATTAAAGTTTCTTAAGCAACAACATAAGACTGAAGAATTCGACAACATTCGAATTGGTTTAGCGTCGCCGGAGATGATCCGCTCGTGGTCTTTTGGTGAAGTTAAGAAACCAGAAACGATTAACTATCGTACTTTTAAACCAGAACGTGATGGATTGTTCTGTGCTCGTATATTCGGGCCTGTAAAAGACTACGAATGTCTATGTGGTAAATATAAGCGCCTTAAACACCGTGGTGTTATATGTGAAAAATGTGGAGTTGAAGTTACTTTAACTAAAGTACGTCGTGAGCGTATGGGCCACATTGAATTGGCAAGTCCAGTTGCACATATATGGTTCCTTAAATCATTACCGTCTCGTATCGGCTTAATGTTAGATATGACATTACGTGATATCGAACGCGTACTATATTTTGAATCATACGTGGTATCAGAACCAGGTATGACTACGCTTGAGCGCAGCCAACTTCTGACTGAAGAAGAATACTTGGATGCACTTGAAGAACATGGTGACGAATTTGAAGCCAAGATGGGTGCTGAAGCAGTATTTGAATTGCTTAAAGCCCTTGACGTTGATGCTGATGTTGTTTCTATGCGTGAAGAGTTACCTAGTATTAACTCTGAAACAAAGCGTAAAAAAATCACTAAACGTTTAAAACTTTTAGAATCTTTCCAATTATCTGGGAACAAACCAGAATGGATGATTTTAACAGTTCTTCCTGTTTTACCGCCAGATTTACGTCCTTTGGTACCTCTAGATGGCGGTCGTTTTGCGACTTCTGATCTGAACGATTTATATCGTCGTGTTATCAACCGTAATAACCGTCTTAAACGTCTATTAGATCTAGCTGCACCAGACATTATCGTCCGTAACGAAAAACGTATGTTACAAGAAGCAGTAGATGCTCTTCTTGATAATGGTCGTCGTGGTCGCGCTATTACTGGTTCCAACAAACGTCCTCTTAAATCTTTGGCCGATATGATCAAAGGTAAACAAGGTCGTTTCCGTCAGAACTTACTAGGTAAACGTGTTGATTATTCTGGTCGTTCTGTAATTACAGTTGGTCCTACATTACGTTTACATCAGTGTGGCCTACCTAAGAAGATGGCTCTTGAATTATTCAAGCCGTTTATCTATGGAAAATTAGAAGGTCGTGGTTTAGCCACTACTATCAAGGCAGCTAAAAAATTAGTTGAACGTGAAGATCCGGAAGTATGGGATGTGTTAGACGAAGTTATTCGTGAACATCCAGTATTACTAAACCGAGCTCCTACACTTCACAGACTAGGTATCCAAGCGTTTGAACCTATTCTAATCGAAGGTAAAGCGATTCAGTTGCACCCATTAGTATGTGCTGCTTACAACGCCGATTTCGATGGTGACCAAATGGCTGTTCACGTGCCGTTAACGATTGAAGCACAGCTTGAATCTCGTGCACTAATGATGTCTACCAACAACATATTATCACCAGCCAATGGTGAGCCGATCATCGTACCTTCTCAGGACGTTGTAATGGGCTTGTATTATATGACCCGTGACCGTGTAAATGGTCTAGGTGAAGGCATGGTGTTTACTAGCCCGAAAGAAGCTGAAAAAGCGTACCGTACAGGTCATGCTGAGTTACACGCTAGGGTCAAAGTACGTATTACTGAATACTTCACAGATGAAGAAGGTAACAGAACAGAAACTGTAACATTGACAGATACAACTGTTGGTCGTGCAATTTTCTCTGAAGCTTTGCCTAAAGGTGTACCTTTCGAAATTATCAACAAAGCTATGGGTAAAAAGAATATTTCTAAGCTGTTGAATGCTTGTTACCGTACTCTAGGTTTGAAAGATACAGTAATAGCTGCTGACCAAATCATGTATACAGGTTTCCATTATGCGATGATCGCCGGTGCATCTGTTGGTATTGATGACATGGTTATCCCTGATGCTAAGAAAGATATAATCGAGGCAGCAGAAGCAGAAGTACGTGAAATCCAGGAACAATTCCAATCAGGTCTTGTTACTGCTGGTGAACGTTACAACAAAGTAATCGATATCTGGTCTAATGCGAACGAAAAAGTCGCAAAAGCCATGATGGAAAACTTGTCTAAAGAAACAGTTAAAAATCGTGATGGTGAGATGGAAGAGCAAGCCTCTTTCAACTCAGTATTCATGATGGCCGACTCCGGTGCTCGTGGTAGTGCTGCACAGATTCGTCAATTGGCGGGTATGCGTGGTCTGATGGCAAAGCCAGATGGCTCAATCATCGAAACACCGATTACTGCAAACTTCCGTGAAGGTCTAAACGTACTTCAGTACTTTATTTCAACTCACGGTGCTCGTAAAGGTTTGGCCGATACAGCATTGAAAACAGCTAACTCGGGTTATCTAACTCGTCGTTTAGTTGACGTTGCGCAAGATTTAGTTATTAACAATGATGACTGTGGTACTTTCGAAGGCGTTAAAATGACACCTCTAATCGAGGGTGGCGACGTTGTAGAACCATTGCGCGAACGTGTACTAGGTCGTACTGTCGCTGAAGACGTACTTAAACCTGGTACGAATGAAATCTTAGTAGAGCGTAATGTTCTGTTAGATGAAGCTTTGGTTGATTTATTAGAAGTGAATTCTGTAGATCAAATTCAAGTTCGTTCGGTTATTACTTGTGAAAATGACTTTGGTGTTTGTGCTAGATGTTACGGCCGAGACTTGGCTCGTGGACACATGGTTGGCCATGGTGAGTCTGTTGGTGTTATCGCAGCTCAATCAATTGGTGAACCTGGTACACAGTTAACCATGCGTACGTTCCACATCGGTGGTGCTGCATCTAGAGCATCTGCTGAAAACAACGTGCAAGTTAAAACTACTGGTACTTTGAAACTGCATAACGCTAAGTTTGTTATTAATACAGACGAAAAAGTTGTGATTGTTTCTCGTTCAACCGAAATCACTATTATTGATGATCAAGGTCGTGAGAAAGAGCGTTATAAGGTTCCTTACGGTGCGATTCTTACGACTAAAGACGGTTCTTCAGTAACCTCTGGTGAGATTGTTGCTAACTGGGACCCGCATTCACATCCAATCGTTACAGAACGTGCAGCTAAAATTAGCTTTGCTGATGTTGATGATAGTAACACTGAAATGCAACAAGATGAGCTTACAGGTTTAACTCGTATAGTAGTTAATGACTTATCTAAAGCTAACGCTAAAGAGCCTAAGTTAATTCTTGAGAGTGATGAATTTGGTTTACAAGAAATTCGTTTACCGAGCTTTACAACTATTGAAGCAACGGACGGAATGGATGCTAAGCCAGGTGATGTTTTAGCTCGTATACCACAAGAAAGTTCGAAAACTCGTGATATTACCGGTGGTCTACCACGTGTTGCTGACTTGTTCGAAGCACGTAAGCCTAAAGAGCCTGCCATCCTAGCTGAAGTATCAGGTATGATTGGATATGGTAAAGAGACTAAAGGTAAGAAACGCTTAATGATTACACCTAAAACAGGTGATCATTATGAAGAGATGATTCCGAAATGGCGTAATCTGAACGTGTTCGAAGGTGAAAACGTTGAAAAAGGTGAAGTTATTGCTGATGGCCCAGAGTCACCGCATGACATCCTTAGACTACGTGGTATCAGTGCTGTTTCTAACTATATCGTTAACGAAGTACAAGAAGTTTACCGCCTACAAGGGGTAAAAATTAACGATAAGCACATCGAAGTAGTTATCCGTCAAATGTTACGTAAGTGTATGATCACTTATTCTGGGGATACTAAATTCCTAGAAGGCGAACAAGTTGAAGTGTCTAACGTGAAGATCGCTAACCGTGAAATTGAAAAGCAAGGAAAAATTCCTGCTCAGTATGAAACACAGTTATTGGGTATCACTAAGGCGTCTTTGTCTACTGAGTCATTTATCTCAGCGGCTTCTTTCCAAGAAACCACTCGTGTACTTACCGAAGCAGCAGTGCAAGGTAAAGAAGATGAGTTACGCGGCTTGAAAGAAAACGTAATTGTTGGGCGTTTGATACCTGCCGGTACCGGCTTCTCGTATCACCAAAAACGTACAGCTAGAAAACTAGCTGAAATGCAGGAACGTGAAGAACCTTCAGTTTCTGCATCTGAAGCAGAGTTAGCCTTAACTGAAGCATTAAATGCTGAAGTAACGGATACTCCTGCCGACGAGTAAAAAATAGGATCTATAAATGATCTAATTAAGTTAGATTGTTGCTTAAACCCACATATTGTGTAGTTTAGCAGCAGTCTTACTTGACAGTTCATCAATTGATCATTAGACTTCCGCGACCCGAAATTAGGTGACTTTACTGCCACTTAATTACGGTTCGCGGATTTTTCGCGTTTACGGCCCACAAGATGGGTCAAACAGTCGTAATTTTAATCAGGAGCTAGTTAATGGCAACAGTTAACCAGTTAGTGCGCAAGCCCCGCCAAAAGCCAGTAGTGAAGAGCAACGTTGCTGCTTTGCAGGCCTGCCCACAACGTCGTGGAGTATGTACTCGTGTATATACAACCACACCAAAAAAACCGAACTCAGCATTACGTAAAGTATGTCGTGTTCGTCTTACTAATGGTTTTGAAGTTTCTTCATACATTGGTGGTGAAGGTCACAACTTACAAGAGCACAGTGTTGTTCTTATTCGTGGTGGTCGTGTTAAAGATTTACCAGGTGTTCGTTATCACACTGTTCGCGGTACATTAGATTGTGCAGGCGTAAGTGATAGAAGAGCCGGCCGTTCTAAATACGGCGCAAAAAGGCCTAAGTCTTAACGGTTCTCCGTTAGTAAGGCCAAACTAAAGTATTAATTGAGTTTTGGGAATATCCTGAAAATTCTACGGAGAATTTAAAATGCCAAGAAGAAGAGTCGTAGGTCAACGTAAAATCCTACCCGATCCTAAGTTCGGATCAGAGTTACTTGCTAAATTTATGAATGTCGTTATGTTAGACGGCAAAAAATCGACTGCTGAAAAAATCGTTTACGGCGCGCTAGAAATTGTTGCTTCTAAAGCTGACAAAGCACACTTAGACATCTTTGAAGAAGCGTTGGACAACATCCGCCCTACAGTCGAGGTTAAATCTCGTCGTGTTGGTGGTTCTACATACCAAGTACCTGTAGAAGTTCGTCCCGTTCGTCGAAATGCACTAGGTATGCGTTGGTTGGTTGACGCTGCTCGTAAACGTGGTGAAAAATCAATGGCTCAACGCCTTGCAGCTGAAATGCTCGATGCTGCAGAAAATAAAGGTTCAGCGGTTAAGAAACGTGAAGACGTTCACCGTATGGCCGAAGCTAACAAAGCATTCGCTCACTACCGTTGGTAATAAGAGAAAGCTATGGCTCGTAATACGCCCCTTGAGCGTTATCGGAATATTGGAATCGTTGCTCATGTTGACGCGGGTAAAACCACGACAACTGAGCGTGTCCTTTTCTACACTGGTTTATCGCATAAACTAGGTGAAGTGCATGATGGCGCAGCCACTATGGACTGGATGGAACAAGAGCAAGAACGCGGTATTACCATTACTTCCGCAGCGACGACCTGTTTTTGGTCGGGAATGGACAAACAATACGAACAACATCGAATCAACATCATTGATACCCCAGGACACGTAGATTTCACTATTGAAGTCGAACGTTCTTTACGTGTACTCGATGGTGCTGTTGTGGTGTTTTGTGGTTCGTCTGGAGTAGAGCCTCAATCTGAAACAGTTTGGCGTCAAGCTGATAAATACCACGTTCCGCGTATGGTATTTGTTAACAAAATGGACCGAGCTGGAGCAGATTTTGAACGTGTAGTAGAACAAATTAGAAAACGATTAGGTGCTAATTGTGTGCCTATTCATCTCAACATAGGTGCTGAAGAAACCTTTGAAGGTGTAGTTGATCTTATCAAGATGAAAGCCATAGATTGGAATGAATCTGATCAAGGTATGACTTTTAACTACACAGAGGTTCCAGCAGATTTACTCGACCGTGCGACAGAGCTTCGTACTGAGTTAATTGAAGCTGCAGCTGAAGCAACTGATGAGTTGATGAATAAGTATTTGGAAGGCGAAGAGCTAACCGAAGAAGAAATCAAATTTGGTCTACGAAAACGTACTCTAGCGAATGAAATTGTACTTGCCACCTGTGGTTCGGCATTCAAAAACAAAGGTGTACAAGCGGTACTTGATTCAGTTATTGAATATTTACCTGCACCCATGGATGTTCCACCTATTAAAGGTGTGCTAAACGACAAAGATGAAACTGAAGCAACTCGTCAAGCTGACGATAGTGCTCCATTTTCTGCGTTAGCATTTAAAATTGCTACCGACCCCTTTGTTGGTACTTTAACTTTTTTCCGTTGCTATTCCGGTGTTGTAAACTCAGGCGACTCTGTTTATAACCCAGTAAAAGCTAAGCGTGAACGTTTTGGCCGTATAGTTCAAATGCATGCTAAAGACAGAGAAGAGCTTAAAGAAGTGCGCGCAGGCGATATAGCAGCAGCAATTGGGCTGAAAGATGTGACAACAGGTGACACTTTGTGTGATCCAAATCATATTATCACCCTTGAGCGAATGGAGTTTCCGGAACCGGTTATTTCTATTGCTGTAGAACCTCGCTCTCAACCAGACCAAGAAAGAATGGGTATCGCACTAGGTAAACTAGCGGCTGAAGATCCTTCTTTTAAGGTACACACTGATGACGAATCAGGACAAACAATTATTTCAGGTATGGGTGAACTGCACTTAGATATTATTGTGGACCGGATGAAGCGTGAGTTTAATGTTGAGTGTAATGTAGGTAAACCTCAGGTTGCCTATCGCGAAACAATACGCAAAAAAGTTGATGCTGAAGGTAAGTTTGTTCGTCAATCAGGCGGAAAAGGTCAATATGGCCACGTCTGGTTAACTATCGAACCTAATGAAGAAGGCGCTGGATACGAATTTGTCAACAAGATTGTAGGTGGAACGGTTCCTAAAGAATTCATTTCATCTGTTGATAAAGGTATCGAGGAGCAAATGCAAAATGGTGTAGTAGCTGGATACCCGGTGCTTGATGTAAAAGTCACCTTGTTTGATGGTTCGTATCATGATGTTGACTCTTCAGAAATGGCGTTTAAAATCGCTGGGTCGATGGGATTCAAGAAAGGGGCTGCAGAAGCAAACCCAGTATTACTTGAGCCTACTATGAAAGTTGAAGTTACCACTCCAGAAGACTGGATGGGTGACGTAGTCGGTGACCTTAACAGGCGCCGCGGTATGATTGAAGGCATGGATGATGGTATTGCAGGTATAAAAATAGTACATGCAAAAGTACCTTTATCTGAAATGTTTGGTTATGCTACTGACTTGCGCAGTGCAACTCAGGGGCGTGCGTCATACTCTATGGAATTTTATAATTACTCGGAAGTGCCCAGTAATGTCGCAAAAGCGATTACTGATGCACGACTGTCTTAGATTTTTAATGAAGGTCTGGTCTGGTCTCTACACTAAAAAGAGCCAGATTTTTAACTTAGGAAACCAGTAAAATGGCAAAAGCAAAGTTTGAACGTACTAAACCGCATGTAAACGTCGGTACTATCGGCCACGTTGACCACGGTAAAACAACATTAACAGCAGCTATCACAACTGTATTGGCAAAAACTTACGGTGGTGATGCATCAGCTTTCGATCAAATCGATAATGCTCCTGAAGAACGCGAGCGTGGTATTACTATTTCAACGTCTCACGTTGAATATGACACCCCTACTCGTCACTACGCACACGTAGATTGTCCTGGTCACGCCGATTATGTTAAAAACATGATCACTGGTGCTGCTCAAATGGATGGCGCGATTTTGGTTGTTGCTGCTACAGATGGTCCTATGCCACAAACTCGTGAGCACATCTTGTTAGGTCGTCAGGTTGGCGTTCCTTACATGGTTGTTTTCATGAACAAATGTGACATGGTTGACGACGAAGAATTACTAGAATTGGTAGAAATGGAAGTACGTGAATTACTTTCTGAATACGAATTCCCTGGTGACGACCTTCCTGTTATCCAAGGTTCTGCTCTTAAAGCTCTTGAAGGCGAAGCAGAATGGGAAGCGAAAATCATTGAACTAGCTGAAGCGCTAGATACATATATCCCAGAGCCAGAGCGTGATGTTGATAAGCCTTTCCTACTTCCTATTGAAGATGTTTTCTCAATCTCTGGTCGTGGTACGGTTGTAACTGGTCGTGTTGAGCGTGGTATTTTACGCACAGGTGATGAAGTAGAAATCGTTGGTATCAAAGATACAACTAAATCTACTTGTACTGGTGTTGAAATGTTCCGTAAGCTTCTAGACGAAGGTCGTGCTGGTGAGAACGTTGGTGCACTTTTACGTGGTACTAAACGTGAAGACGTAGAACGTGGTCAAGTACTAGCTAAGCCTGGTTCTATCAACCCACACACAAGCTTCGAAGCAGAAGTTTATGTATTGTCTAAAGATGAAGGTGGCCGTCATACTCCATTCTTCAAAGGTTACCGTCCACAGTTCTACTTCCGTACAACTGACGTAACAGGTGCTGTAGAGCTTCCTGAAGGCGTAGAAATGGTGATGCCTGGTGACAACTTGAAATTTAAAGTTGAACTAATCAACCCAATCGCGATGGACGAAGGTTTACGCTTCGCTATCCGTGAAGGTGGCCGTACTGTTGGTGCTGGCGTTGTAGCTAAAATCCTTTAATTGTCATAGACATTAAATGATTCAAGAAAGGTCACTTCGGTGGCCTTTTTTTATGGGAGCCAGCATCTACAGTACGGCCCCAAGCGGATACTCCGTGACTATTTTGTCTGGAACAAAAGTATTCGTCACGTCCATGTGACTCACCTGCTACGCAGGCCAGCTAAAGCTGTTCTGATTTGTTCCTACAAATCTTGGTGAACATGCGCAGCATGGCCCCGAAGGGGTGAAATCAGAATTTTTAGTTGCGCAGCAACGCCTGATTGAACGGAAAAACAAGGATGTTTTTTCTGGGTGATGATCATCATGGATGTGTGACATACATCAGTTGAATAGTGTGCTGGCGTAGGCAGATGATTGCTCCTGCATAATCGGTACTTCCGCCATCCCTGGCGGTCGTCACTAAAATCCTTTAATTGTCATAGACATTAAATGATTCAAAAAAGGTCACTTCGGTGGCCTTTTTTTATGGGAGCCAGCATCTACAGTACGGCCCCAAGCGGATACTCCGAGACTATTTTGTCTGGAACAAAAGTATTCGTCACGTCCATGTGACTCACCTGCTACGCAGGCCAGCTAAAGCTGTTCTGATTTGTTCCTACAAATCTTGGTGAACATGCGCAGCATGGCCCCGAAGGGGTGAAATCAGAATTTTTAGTTGCGCAGCAACGCCTGATTGAACGGAAAAACAAGTATGTTTTTTCTGGGTGATGATCATCATGGATGTGTGACATACATCAGTTGAATAGTGTGCTGGCGTAGGCAGATGATTGCTCCTGCATAATCGGTACTTCCGCCATCACTGGCGGTCGTCACTAAAATCCTTTAATTGTCCTAGACATTAAATGATTCAAAAAAGGTCACTTCGGTGGCCTTTTTTTATTGCTTTAAAAAGTGTTACTTGGAATTTTAAAAATTGGTAATGTCTATATTGGTCATTTGTTTAAATGATGTTATTACCAACAGATATTTAATTAATGTTATAGTTATTACCAATTTGTATATTGCTCGCTTTTTTATTTGAATTACACGATGCATTTCTTAAATTGTTCTCTTTTAAATAAGCTCAGGTTCGGGCGATTAATGTCTAGGTGATTGTTATGTTGTATATGTCTTTAAGTGTTGTGGTTGTATCTTTTGTTTCATTGTTTTTATGCGCATGTAGTGGCAGTTCTGCAGTTAAAGATGGGAGTATCAATGTATCTCCTACTGAAACTGAACAAGTAGAAGATCCTGATAAACAAGATGTTCATACCACTCTTGGTGTATTTGATATGAGCAACTGGGATAGAGAAGGTGCAGATCCAAGAGTGGGTGATAATATGGAATTTGATGCTTTACGCGAGCAACATGTCACACCAAACGGCAATGGTTGGAGACACGAGCTTAAAATCAAATCAGAAAAGCGTGTCGCTATGACAGAAGTGTACGAAGACTTCCAAGCCAATATAAAAATAGAAATGTCTGATGGATCTAAAACAATAATTGCTCAGCACCATGCCAGTGATACAGGTACCATAATGAAACTCTATGTTGCTGATACCAGTGAATCAGGGTTTACTGCCAATACTGCTGGTGTCGAAAGTGATAGTGTTGCCAGTAATGGGATTTTTGATGTGTATGTTAGGTTAGCAAGGGAAGATGGCTCAGGCGAAGACAAACAATTGTTAAGCACCATAATCAGTGGGCAAACAATTGATTTTAGAGTGATAAACGATCATGGTTTTGTCACAGTTTCTGCTTTCGGCGAAAGCTTTTCACGAACTGTTGAAGATAGCACCGAGTCATATCTTAAATTCGGTAATTACCTACAAGCTCAAGATCCACAAACTAGAGTAAATGTCGATAATTCAAATGATTGGGCTAACTTCTATGCCGTCCAAGGGATCATTGAAAGTTTGATAACCTTTTCTAACATTAACTACCAAAGAGATGTCGATTAAAGAACACACTAACGATAGATCCTTTCTAGTGCAGCGAATAACGATATGAGGCGAAATCTCTTTTAACCAGTACACTCAGCCGTCTAGTTTAATCACCTAGGCTTGTAAAATAACTGTAAAGGCCTTTGACTTATCACCTCTCCTCTTCAAGACTGTGCCTTAGTTTTGGTTATTATTAAGAGAGATTATTGTGCAATTAGCAATTCGTTTACTGAGCTTATCTTTGTGTTTAAGTTTAGTTACCTATGTCGCGGTGCATGCCGAAGCAAATAGCAGTCATACCTCAGCTAAACATATTGGGAAAATAGACATTACCGATCTAATACTTGGTAATACTTCAGGTAGTTGTATTGATTACGTGAATAATTACGTGTCTTCAGTTACCGATATTCAAAACAAAAAACAATTTTCTGGCAAGCTAGATATTCAATATAAGCAAGATACCTGCACGATCAATTCTAACAATATCCCTAATCACAACTTCAACGATGAAAACGCCCGGTTTGTGACTCCTGTGACTGAAATCGCCCAAGAATTTGTTATTCCTATCAAACCTACATTAGCCGACAATCCTACTCCATTAGGTCACAGAAGTTATCAAGCTGTAATGTTGAACGGTGTGGTAGTCGATATATTATCCGCTGGTTGTTATCGTCCAGATGGTAAACGTACGGACAAATATGGCAATGTAAAAATAGGCTGTAAACCTAATGATAAATGGGTCACAGATCCACTCGGTCCAGGTGCTGGCTTTGGCACTGATGAACATAATGCCCATGTACAACCTGGTGGCGTATACCATTATCATGGCAATCCTATGGCCCTATTTGATCAAACTCCTACTAAACAAGGCTCGCCAGTAATAGGTTTTGCTGCTGATGGCTTCCCTATTTTTGGTAGTTTTTTTAAAGATGAAGACGGCAAAGTTCGTAAAGCTCAATCAGGTTATTCATTGAAAAATGGCCAACGACCAAAATCTGAAAGTGATCCTGGTGGACAATATGATGGTATGTACATTGATGATTATGAATTTACAGCCCACGGTGATTTAGACCAATGTAATGGTATGACAGTAAATGGCCAATATGGTTACTATGTAACAGATGTTTATCCTTGGATTTTAGCCTGTTTATCTGGTGAACCTGAGCCTTCGTTTAACAAAAAACGTAGAGGTAGAGAGCAAAACTCTGGTATAAACCGCCCAAACAAACAGAAAAAGAATACGGATAATTTTTAATGAAAATCCTACTACCTATTTGTTGTTTTTTGTTGAGTTTATGCTCATTCCATCTGCAGGCTACCCCAACACAAAAACCTAATGTTTTATTAGTGATTGCTGACGATATGGGCTTAGATGCAAGTGCTTGTTACCAAGTAGGAACGCAACAAGCTAGCATGCCAAATTTAGAGCAACTTTGCGCCATAGGTATGACTTTTAATCATGCTTATGCGGCGCCGACTTGCTCCCCTACCCGAGCGACGATTCTCACCGGCAACTATGGATTCAGGACCGGGGTTGGTTTTGCGATGTCTCGTAAACAGGATAGTATTTCCAACCAACAAGAGAGTTTATTTGAATTAGTATCGCAACAAGGTTACAGCAGTGCTCTAGTGGGTAAATGGCATTTAGCCACCGAAAAAGATGGCTTGAATCAGCCAGCGAAATTTGGCATCAATGAATATTTCGGCCCCTATAGAGGTGGGGTTAAAGACTATGAAACCTGGAGTGCTGTGCACAATGGACAGGAAAAGAATATCACTGGCTACGCAACTAGCGTACTAACTGATTATGCAATTGATTGGCTTTCTAAACAAACGAAGCCATGGTTCTTGTGGTTAGCATATAACGCACCACACGTTCCTTTTCATCTACCCCCAAAAGAGTTGCTTACAGTAGACAAATTACCTGCAAACGACGCCAGAGCCATAAAACAAAACCCTTTACCCTATTTTAATGCGGCATTACAGGCTCTGGATACAGAAATGGGTCGCTTGTTAGCATCATTATCTGCAAATGAAAGACAAAACACTGTAGTTATTTTTGTTGGAGATAATGGTTCTCCCGGCCAAGTTGCACGAAAATTGTATAAAAACCGAGGAGCTAAAGGCAGCATTTTTGACGGTGGCACCCGTGTACCTCTCATTGTACAAGGACCTAAAATCCAACAAGGGAAATCGAATGTGTTAGTCAATAGTACGGACCTGTACGCCACTATCGCCTCAATCACAGGGGCTAAGTCTAAAGCGTTAGATTCTATTGATTTCAGCCCTAGTTTTAGTGGCCAAGCAGTACCAAGAAAACATATTTATGTGGAACAATTTTCGAGTGGAAAATCAAACAAAAAAGGCCCAACTTTTGGCTGGGCAGTCAGAGATAGCCAATACTCATTAGTTGTACCTGAAGGTGAAAGACAAATGTTGTTTGATCTGACCAAGGATCCATTACAACAAGAAGATCTACTGAGTACTGCACAAAGTTCTTCTTTTGAAAAATTAACTAAAGAGCTTTTGTTAATCAAACAGCAACTAAAAACAGATAACAGATAACAGATAACAGACCATAATAATTGTGATTATAGGCTCCAACAGACAGCATCTAATGGCATAATCAGTTTTTATCTATTTCACATTTACTTTTAGGTCATTATGCAACTCATTGGGATCAATAAAACACGTTATCGTAAACATTTAAACATTGTTATCACGGCATGTATCGCGAGTTTAATCATTGGCTGCTTAGGTATTTCACAATTATTGATTCACTTATTTCCAGATGAAAGTGGTAGCCATTTTCATTGGAATTTAGCCGGTGTTGTCATCACATGTATCTCTATAGCTTGGGTACTACATAAATACCGGCAACACGATTTTATGACCGAGGTAGTATATGTGTGGGAATTGAAACAGAGCCTGACCAAAATAAACCGCAAGATGCTAAAACTAAAAGCGGCTAGCAAGAAAGGCAATGTGGATGCTCTATTAGCGCTGCACTATTGTTATGCGGGCTCTCGCCAGTTATGGGAATTGGACGACAACACAATCGTGATGGACGAATTAGCAGTGCAACAAGCTGAGCTTGACGTACTAGCCGAGCAGTATAATGTCACGTTACATGCCGATGATTACGACCCCACAACTTTGAAGCAGTTTTAAACGGTTTAGAATACAGTGAAATGTATAACCCAAGCGATTCGAGACCACGAATCAGAGCTGAGAGCATTTTTGCGTAAAAGAGTGTCTAACGTCATAGTGGCAGAAGATCTATTACAAGAAGTCATATTACGGCTAGTTCAGCAAGGACATAAGTTTTGTAGTATCAGCCAACCTAGAGCATGGTTATTTCGTGTTACTCGTAATGTACTTGTCGATTACAACCGCCAACAAAAGCAAACCGTTGAATTATCCTCAGATATCTGCCAACCAGAGCATGATTTTGACAGCATAACCTTACTTAGCGAATGTGTCAGTCGCAATTTGGCTCGCCTGCCTGAATCAGATAAAGACATAGTCGAGTGCTGCGATCTAAGTAATAACACTGTGAAAAACTATGCACAAACCCAAGGTATTTCATTGCCAGCGGCTAAAGCTCGTTTGCTTAGAGTTCGACAGCGACTGCGTGATGCTATCGAACAACATTGTCATGTGCAGTTTGACGAAAATGGCAAAGTTTGCGGCTATACCAAGCCAGACTGATTTACTTGCCCTATCAATAATTAAAATAATTGTGCATCCTTTTTTGTATTAATGCGTCTACATTAATAACAGGTAAGAGAGACGCACTATGTTCCAAATTTTTACAGATTTAGCCAGTTGGTTAGTATACGACTTGATGGGATTATCATCCGCTACAAAGTTAGGCGATGCCTTACATTTCTTTGTGGAAGATGTGAGCAAAATTTTTGTGCTACTTCTGGTGATGATTTACCTTATCGCTTTAATGCGCGCTTCTATAAATGTTGAAAAAGTCCGTGATTTTTTAGCAGGCAGAAATCGAGGCGTTAGCTACTTATTGGCTTCTGGGTTTGGTGCCATTACGCCATTTTGTTCCTGCTCAAGTATTCCTGTATTTCTAGGCTTTACTTCTGCAGGGATCCCAGTGGGTATTACCATGGCGTTTTTAATAACCTCACCTCTGATTAATGAAGTGGCTGTTTTACTATTATTGAGCCTACTTGGCTGGAAGCTCACCCTAGCCTACGTTGTTGTCGGTATGCTGGTTGGCATATTAGGTGGTCTATTTCTTGACAGTATTCGAGCAGAGCGTTGGTTACAATCCTTTGCGGCAAAAGCCCTACAAAATGGCCGTGCAGAGCAAACGGTTAGCACCGACTCTACAAGCCTTAAGTTAACCTTCAAGCAACGTCATAACTTTGCTAAAGCCGAAGCTTTAGAGATATTTGGCCGGGTCTGGAAATGGGTCATAATAGGTGTCGGGTTAGGTGCCGCCTTACATGGCTTTGTACCAAATGGCTGGATAGAAGAACATCTTGGTGCGGGAGAATGGTGGTCGGTTCCTGCAGCGGTATTGGTAGGTATTCCTTTGTACTCTAATGCCACTGGTGTGATACCTGTTATGGAAAGTTTAATCACCAATGGCCTGCCCATTGGCACTGCACTAGCGTTTTGTATGAGTACAGTCGCCGCAAGTTTTCCTGAGTTTATTTTACTTAAACAAGTTATGCAGTGGCGCTTACTCGCCACTCTATTTGCCATGCTGTTAGTGTCATTCACAATGATGGGATGGATCCTCAATAGCTTATTATTTCTGTTATAAAATCTATCAAAGGAGTCAAAAATGAAAATTTTTAAAGTATTAGGCAGTGGCTGCACAAAATGTAAAAACACAGTGCAGCTGATTCAATCAACCGCTAACGCACTAGCTGTAGAAGTGACAGTTGAAAAGGTAGAAGATCCCGCTCAAATCATGGCCTATAGCGTCATGTCTACTCCAGCAGTTGTGATGAATGAAACTGTGGTGCATAAAGGTGGGATCCCCAGCAAAGAGCAAGTCACTCAGTGGTTGCAAGACTGATAATATTCTTTGGCACTGTTAACTCTGTGAGCTTTTAGTTATGTAAACTGGCCATAAAAATTGCCAAGCGCCGCAAACCTTCTTCAAGCTCTGACTCGGCAGAAGCAAAAGACAAACGTACAAACTGTTTGTCGTTTTGTTCGCTAAAGTCATTGCTTGGAGTTAGAGCAACATGGGCTTGTTGTAATACTTGTTCACAAAAGTCCATTGCCGACAGTCCTGTAGTCGTCACATCAATATACAGGTAAAAGGCACCATCAGGATGAACCGGCACGGGTAAACCACATTTTTCTAATCCGGCTAATACCAATTTTTTGCGGGAAATAAGCTGAGCACGTCGTGATTCGCACACTGCAATAGACTCAGGAGTAAAACATTGTAAAGCCGCTTTTTGCGCTAAGGTCGATGGGCAAATATAATAATTTTGTGCCAGTCTCTCCATCACATCCACTGCTTGTTCCGGTACCACGCACCAACCTAATCGCCAGCCTGTCATACCAAAATACTTTGAAAAGCTGTTGATCACCAACGCCTCATCGTCAACAGATAAAGCGGTTATGGGCTGTGAACCATCTTCGCCATGATGTAAGTTGAGGTAGATTTCGTCCACAATACGCCATGCGCCTTTGCTGCGGGCAAAATCACACATTGCGGCTAGTTCATCTGGTGCTATGGCTGTGCCAGTCGGGTTAGAAGGAGTAGCTAACATTAAACCTCGGGTATTGGGTTGCCAGTGTTGTTCGAGTAAGCTTTTATTTAACTGAAAATGGGTATCAGCTTGAGTCGATACCAATTGTACTTGCCCGCCAAAACCTTTTATAAACTCCTTATTACAAGGATAGGAAGGATCAGCCATAATCACTTGGTCGCCTTCATCTACAAAAGCAGCTGATAACAATAGCAAAGCTGCTGATGCTCCAGCAGTCACCACAACACGCTTGGGATCGATCTCTACTTGATGAGTGGTTCGGTAAAAATTAGCAATAGCCGCACGGAGCTCTGGTAGGCCTAGAGCTGAGGTGTAGGGTAAAGGCGCATCAGTCGCCAGTTGTTGCATTGCACTTGATACAGCAGGTGGCGCACCAAAATCAGGTTCACCTATATTCAACTTAACAACATGTTTGCCTTGGGCTTCTAAACGAGCGGCTTTTTCACTAAAAGCCATAGCAAAAAAAGGAGAAATGGCTAGGGCCCTTTGTGAATACTTCAAATGACAACACTCAACTGAATAAAAAATAGTAGTCTGCTATTTTGCCATTTGTAACTATGTAAAACACCTTTTAAAACGTTTTAATATTTAAGTACAATATGAATAATCATCTTGTACTTAATGTTTGAGGTTTAGCTTATTCGTACCTGAGTGCATCAATGGGTTCTAAACGTGACGCTTTTAAAGCAGGATAATAGCCAAAAAACACCCCAATAAAAGCCGAAAACCCCAAACTCATTAACACCACATCGGAATTAATCACACCACCAGCACCAATGCCATAATTGTTACCCAAGAATACAAATAGGTAAGCGATAATAACGCCTATGCCGCCACCCAAGCCACACAACACAATAGACTCGATTAAAAACTGTTTCAGTATATCTGCAGGTTTTGCTCCTACAGCCATACGTAAACCTATTTCACGAGTACGTTCAGTTACAGACACCAACATAATATTCATGATGCCAATGCCCCCTACCACTAAACTAACTGAAGCAACCCAAGCCAATAAAGTATTAAACACTTGCATGGTCTCAGCACGTGTGGCTATCATTTCAGAGACATTGCGGATCCTAAACAAATCATCACCGTTAACGGGTATACGCATTCTTTGTCTTAATAGCCGTGACATTTCGGCTTCAATATAATCCATGTCTTCACCATCATAGGCACTAACTTGAATAAAACGCACTGACTTAGGATTGGTTGAATCTATACCTGTAATTTTGTTACGTACTGTTTTGATGGGTAAAAAAATCACATCATCTTGGTCTTCGCCACGGGCATCTTGGCCTTTCGCTTCTAATATTCCGACAACCGTTACATTGAAGTTTTTTACCCGCATGGTCTGACCTATGGCTTCACTGACACCAAATAACTCTAGCCGCAACCGCTCACCAATAATGGCTACTTTCGCCCCGCTGTTGATCTCTTGAGTAGTAAACTCACGACCTGAAGCTATAGGCCAGTCTCGCACTAAAAAATAACGGTTATCAATACCGCTGATCTCTGTTGACCAATTCAGATTACCATAAATAATTTGCCCATTCGACGATAAATATGGCGCAGCTGCTTCAACACCCGGCACTTGGCTTTCAATCAAATTTGCATCGTTTTCATTAATTTTGACTACAGATGCAGCACGCGCTCCACCACTAGAGCGACGAGCCCCAGTAACAAAAAATACATTACCACCCAAGGACTTAATTTGTTCGTCAACTTTTTGTTGCGCCCCCGCGCCCATAGCCACCATAATAATTACCGCCGAGACACCAATAATAATGCCTAACATAGTTAAAAAACTACGTAACAAATTGACGCGTAATGCAGTACTGGCAGTTTTTAATAATATAAAAATCCTCATTTTAGCAATCCCTCACTTGCTAATTTGGGCTGTGGATTGGTTTCATCAGCCACCAATTCACCATCACGAAAGGTTAATTTACGTTTAGCAAATTCGGCAATTTCAGGTTCATGGGTGACTAATATTATGGTTTTGCCTTGCTGATTGAGCTGTTGAAATAAAGCCATCACTTCTAAACCTGTTTGCGTGTCTAAAGCCCCCGTTGGTTCATCAGCTAATATCATTACAGGCTCGTTAACCAAAGCTCTAGCAATAGCCACACGTTGCTGTTGCCCGCCAGATAATTGCGACGGATGATGATCCATACGACTACCTAAACCCACTTGTTCTAAACAACTTTTAGCCCGCTTTGGCCAGTCTGATTCAGGCACTTGGCTATACAATAAAGGCAAGGTCACATTGTCGAGAGCACTAGTGCGTGGCAACAAGTTGAACTGTTGAAAGACAAAACCGATACGTTGATTACGAATAGTTGCCAGCTCATTTTTAGATAAATGAGAAAGCTCAATACCATCTATGGCAATACTGCCTTCACTGGCAATATCTAAACAGCCCAATAAATTCATCATTGTGGATTTACCTGAGCCTGATGATCCCATAATAGCAACAAATTCACCCTGCTCAATTTGTAAGTCAACGCCTTTTAATGCATAGACTTTTTCCTCGCCCATTTGATAGATTTTTTTGGCTTGTTTAACCGTAATTAGTGCAGGTGACATTAGCTGCTTACTCTTTGTGCACGAACAATCACTAAATCACCAGCTTGCAGGTCTTCAGACTGTATCTCGCTATACTCTAAGTCAGCAATGCCCACTCTGACATTAATACGTTTGGGCTGCTCATCACGTAGCACCCATACGACTCCTCGTTGAAAATTATCATTACCTTCTTTCGTTTCACGAGGTTTACGACGCTGTTGATTTAATCCTTGGTATTGTTCCATTTGTTCAGGCGTTAAAAATCCACGTAACTCAATATCCAATTGACTACGAATTTTTTTCATAACATCGTTACCACCTGGTGCTCGGCCACCACCTCCTTGATCACCACGAGCAGCCTCTCTTGCTGCCGACATATTTTCTTGCATACTAGCTAAGGCCTCAGCCATTTGTGTCTGTTGCTCTGGGGTTAACTTAAGTTGTTCCGCTAGTTGCTCTACCTTAGAAGACATATCTCGGCCATTACCCTGGCCGCCTGTGGATTGGCCTTCAGGCGTAAAACGTAACGCAGAGTTACTGACCCGCAACACGTTATCTCTATGGCCTAAAATAATATCAACGTTGGCTGTCATACCTGGCAGTAATAACAAATCTTTATTTTCAAGACTAATAATCACTTTGTACGTCACTACGTTATTGGTCACTGTGGCCGATTTACGCACTTGCGTAACAATCCCAGTAAACTTACGTTCTGGGTATGCATCAACAGTAAACTTCACCTGCTGATTTTGTTTAATCCGACCAATATCGGCTTCATCCACATCAGTTTCTATTTGCATAGAAACCAAATCTTGGGCAATTGAAAAAAGAGTCGGAGCAGATAAACTTGCCGATACCGCTTGGCCTTTGTCCACTTGGCGATCAATCACCACTCCATCGACAGGCGAGCGAATATAAGTTCTATCTATGTCTAGTTTGGCTTGTTCTAAACTGGAGATAGACTGTTGAACTCTAGACTCTCCCACTAAAATTGCTGCTTTGGCAGTTTCAATACTTACCTGAGAAAGTTGGTATGAGGTTTCACTAATATCTAACACTGAGGCGCTAACTAAGTTTTTTTCACGTAATTCACGAGTACGCTGGTATTCTCGTTCAGCTAATTTATGTTCTGTTTCGGCTTTTTTAAGTCCGGCTTGCAACTGTACTAAGGAGGCTCGTGCAGACGCTAAATCAGCCTCACTTTGGCGTAACTTAGATTGCACAGTGCGATCATCGATACGCGCAATAACTTGGCCGCTGGTGACCACATCATTAAAGTCTACATTAAGTTGTGAAATCAAGCCTGACAACTCAGATCCCACATCAACAGTTACAACAGGTGAAATAGAACCTGAAGAATTCACCGTACTTTCAATTTTGCCTAGGGTGACTTCCTGAGTGTGATATTTAATTTGCTCATTAGTTTGTTCCGGTACCCACCACCAGTACAAAACCGCAGCGAGTAGAACAAGAGTCGTCGCTTTACCAACAGTTTGTAATTTCATTATTCCCTATACCTTGTCAAAATAAGGACGAGTGTCCCAATGTAAGAATTAAAGCACAAAAAAACCTTTAGATATGTCAAGGTTGTGTAAAGTTATTTAGCCAAGCTGTTTCAAGACGTAACGCCCTGGTATCCCTAGCTATTACTTAAATCAGTTATAAATAATGAGCAATAAAAAGGCCACATAAAGTGGCCCATATCAACAAATACAATCATTGAGTTTAAAAGTTATAGCTAATCCCAACATTAGCGGTAGTAGACACAAGATCGTCCATATCAAATTTTTCAAAACCCGCGCTCATACCTATGCCCATATCCCACTCATATTGCCAGCCCACAGCTAAATATAAACCAACACCATCATCATCAATTACCGTTCTATGTCGGCGATTAAGTTCATAATTATATAATTGAGCGCCAACTTTTGCATAAAGGCTATTGCGTTGAGTAACTGGCACAAGGCCTTTCACCGCAGCCACTAAGTTGGAATACTCCACCTCATTTACCTCCAAGCCAAATAAAGAATCATTATTATTTGTTGAGCAATGCCAATCATCATGCCTATCTTCATAACATTCCCAATCATCCACATCAGCGCCTATATTTAAACCCACTTCTAATGCAAAGTTTTCTGTGATTGCATAATTATAAAAGCCATAAACCTGAGCAACTCCGTCACCATCGGCAGTTGAATTGTTAAATTCAATTCCCCCGGAAGCAATATGGCCACCAAAACTGTGGGGGTTGGTAAGAGTGTCAGCAAAAGCGCTAATAGAGAGCGATGCGGTAAAAGCTAATAATAGCAAAAATGTTAATTTTCTATTCATCGATGTAAACCTTAAGTTAGAAGTAAACTGGATGGCAATAATTTACCCTAAAGAAAATAATTAAGTAGCAAGTTTTTGTCTATCAAGTGTTAGATTTTGTAAGAAAGTCTCTTAATGCAATCTAAACCTAACAGTTACACAATAAGATTAACGACTGTTATTGGCCAAGCCACAACAGTCCTAATACAACTTTAATTATTCGACGCCTGATAAATACTATCTATCGACTCATTTATGGTCGACTCAAATTCATCATGAGACATAAGATCAAATAACTCTTCAGATAAGGCTCTAGAAAAACTCGCCACCATACCGGTATTTTCAGCCAACAGACGATTGGCCTTTTCGCGGCTATAACCGCCAGACAAAGCCACCACTTTCAATACTCTGGGGTGAGAGACTAGTTTGTCATAAAAACCTGCAATATTGGGCAGGGTCAATTTTAAGATCACTTGTTGAGGAGCAGGTAGAGCATCCAATTGTTGCAACAAAATTTCTCGTAATACAGGCTCTGCCGCACCTTTATCTGCACTATAAATATCAATTTCTGGCTCTATTATTGGCACTAAACCTCTTGCTAACACTCGGGCAGCAATAGCAAATTGCTGGTCGACTAGAAGGTGAATACCAGTATAATTGGCCAATCGGATCAAAGAACGCATTTTGCAGCCAAACACATTTTTGCCGACAGCTTTATCTAATAAGTCATTCAAACGGCGAATTGGCTGCATTAGTTGCACGCCTTTATATTCAGCATCTAAACCTATATCAACTTTCAAAAAGGGCACTACCTTTTTGTTTTGCCATAAATAATCTGCAGATGGCAAACCTGCTATTTCATTATCTAAAGTATTTTCAAACAAAATAGCCGCTAAAATCCGCTCTCCAGAAAAGGCTTCACTGGTGATAATCCGAGTATTCATTTTATGCACTTTTGCCAACATTTCCTTATCACCTGAATATTGGCTCTCAGCTATGCCATATAGCTGTAACGAGCTTTTTATACTGCCAGTACTTTGGTCAAATGCAGCAATAAAACCTTTTCCCGTTTGTATTTTTTTTAACATTTCTAAGCGAGTTTGAGATGACATGAGCCGTTTCCTTATGGGGTAATTATTGAGATTCAGATAAGACCTAAATGCGTCCCTCTAACATCAACAACTATTACAGTTCGCAAGTTATTGCTAGATAGCAAAACCTCATTTGACTTAAGTATAGTCATATTAATTAAGGTATCTGTGCTATTAATTGCAATTAATGATGACATGATTCTTTACATCACTTTAGGTATTGCAATAGCAACCTTTGGCTTCTGTTACCAAGATTGTATTTTCAATAGAGATACTATTTATCTTGGTTATCAGCCCATCGACTAAACTAGTGCTTTGTAGGCAAGCATAACCTTCTGAATATGGACCTAAATAAATTAACTCCTTAAACATCCCGACAATTGCGACTGATGGAGTCGATGGAATATAATCTGCCAACTCTGGAAATTGATGCAAATCAATGTAGATACTTTTAAAACCTTGAACATCCATATCAGCAGAAAATTGCCGGATATGGTTGTCTGCTATAGTTTCGCAGAAACAGTTTTTATTCGTGAAATGTAATAAAGATTTATCAATATCAGGGTGAATTTTTTGCAGTTGATTTAATAGTTTTTGTTCGTAACCTGTGTCTGCTATGGCGGTTGATAGTTTTAGCTCGGGATCGAAGTCAGTTAACTGGTTTTCCGATAGATAAAGAACCCCAGCTAAACATGATAAAAACCAAAAAGTAACAAGCCACTTTATAAACATAAATCACGAAACAGAAAATTGTTTAAGCTGACTGTCGAGGGCCTCGCATAACTCACTCAACTTTTGAGCATCTTCACTCATAGCGATAACATCTACTTGCTCTTTTTCTGACAATTCACTGAGTAGCTGTGTTGAATCCACAATAGACCTCACTTTTTTGCTCTGTAAATCAGCAGAAGTGGCCACTCTAGCTATATTATCAGAGATTTTTTCGAAGTCTTCTATTACTCGATCCATACTCAACATAGTCGTATCAGTAGACTGAGCAGCTTCATCCACAATGGCAACACAGTCATTCATCTCAATGACAGATTTATTGGCGCTGACAATAAGATCTGATGTGATTTTTTCTATTTCTTCAGCACTATTTTTAGACTTAATTGCGAGATTACGAACTTCATCTGCTACCACAGCAAATCCCCTGCCATGCTCTCCTGCTCTAGCTGATTCTATCGCAGCATTTAAAGCTAACAAGTTAGTTTGCTCTGCTACAGACTTAATTGACTGCATCACTTCTGCGATGTTATTACACTTAAAGCTCAAATCTTCAATTTCAGTAGACGCAGAAGAAAGGGTATCCCTTAGCTTTAATACATTCTGACTTGACTGATAAATAGCTTTTTTAGTATCAGTAGTATTATTTTTAGCTTGTTCTGTATAAACACTTGATTGGGTTGAATGTTCGGCTACATCTTCTACACTTGAGCTTATCTCCATTATTGATGATGCAATATCTTGCACTCGTTCTGCACTCAATTTTACCGAATCACTTAATGTGTCAGAAGAATTATTGACTTTTTGGACTAGCGAAAAAACATTTCGGCTAAGTACATTAGACTCAGCAATCAAGTCTTTAAATGCAATAATTAAGCGCCGGAAATTAAAAATGTTTTTAGTCTGCTCTGGAATGTCAACAGTTAAATCAAGCACCTCTTTTTGTAGCATAATCTTTGATACAATATCGTTTAAGATCAGTGGACCTTTTGATTCCTCAAAACTAATCTTAGCCATGACCCCCAGTAACACGCCCTCAACAATTGCAAATACAGCATGAATAAGCAAAATATAGAAAGTAAGGCGATTGTCTTCAAACACCACTAAACTACCACCATTACTTTGTACTATAAAAAACAAAATATGGTGAACGGCTACAACGGCTGTACTTAACGCTATGACCTTCCAATCTCTAAAGTATGAAAGAAAAGCTAGTACCACAAATATTTCAAAATGTAGCTCTGTCATTCCATAAGTTTGTTGAATATGTAATGCCGCAAATAATTGCACTGCAATAGCAAAAGCATATCGACTCATTACCGAGCTTGCATGAGTAAAACTAAGTATTATTGGAAGAATAAGTATAGGTAAGCCAATTAAAAACGGTGGCAGCCAATTCGAGGTCATTAAGCCAATAAGTGCAGAAATCAACCATTGCACTAATAGAACGACTCTGAAAATTTTATTGGCACTTTCAACCCAAGGGTACTTCATAATTCTAGTATTCACCGCTCATCCCTTTTTGAATAGATTATCGAAAATTGTACATGAATGACTATAGTCAATTAGTCGTATTCTTACGATTTGATTTGCTCGAATATAAACCACACAGACAATGAAAACATAGCAGTCCTATTAACAATACACCAAATAATTTCCAGCCTATTTTATTACCCTAAATTATTTCTATTCTATTGATAAGCGAATGACATATAAAATTTTGTTATTCGATATTTTCTCTAATTCTTGCTCAAAACTATCATTCCAAAATTGTAGGCAAAGTTTTAGCGTTTTAACCCTTTGTCATATTCCCTTTAAAATTGAAAAACCATCAGGCCAGCCTTTTGTTTCACAATTAAGTCTTTTAACAATAGTTTATCCACTCCAGCCGCCATAGACTGTATCAATATCTTTATTCTTTCCATTTAATAGCATTAAATGCTAGGTTATTTATAATATAATTATTTCACATATTATCGGCCAATAGGCTGAGAGCACAGCACTAGAATATGAAAAAAGCATACATGAGCTGGTTGTCAATTTAGGCATGAAAAAATTTGCACATTTGCTTTTTTGAGGACTAGGACTCAATGCCCCTGCAGCTGAACCTGTTTATTGAAAGAATTATTTTTTAGGCAGCTAATCTTTTTTCTCAATTGTCACTTCAATATTTTTGCTAGTCCCAGCAAACCACTTTTGCACATAGATACTACCGATCACAGGTGGCATGCCGTCTTCTGGTACTTCTTTATAACGCACACTATTTTTATTCTGTTTCTCTAATTCAAACTTCACTTTTTTTGCTGACATAGGTCGTTTATTCCTTTGTTAATGTTTGTCTATAACCCAGTGTGATACTGACTAACCGTTGATTCAGGTACTAAGTTATTTAATGTGCCGGGTACGCCGCTATCACCTGCTAACAAGTCTTCGAATTGTTTAATCAGTTCCTCTTTGTCAGGCATTTGTTTATCACCACTGCCGATATTGGTTAAATCAATCATAAAGCCGTCAAACATATGGCTTAGATCTTTGATGATCTCTATATTTAAAAACTGATCTTGATTATAAATGCTAGGGTATCCAGCTTTTTGTTTATCAATCGCAAACGACACCCCTTTGAGATTGGTGATGCTGGTAGATTTATCACATGACAACATACAGCCATTATCTATCCGAGGCTTTTCACAGCCTACACTTTGTTGGAAAAAACACTGCCTGCTGGTCATTAATAAAATGGGGTGATAAATACTGTAAAACAATTTAAAGTTTTTAGGGCGAGCGATCTTTTGCATCTGTTGTTTGTTTATTTCGTTCGAAATAAAAGCACCACTACAATCAAACTCTTCTTGTATAGCCATTAAAGCGTAAGAGTTAGTGATATTCAAAAATGGCCCAGCTATCCACTTAATACCAAGTTTGTAGGCTTCATAAGCGATACCTGTGTTGTTGGTGACGATTAGCGGTGGCATCACTTGTTGTAAAATATTTATAGCAACATCGTAGTCTTTACCTATTAATACCGCTGGAAACCAGGGAATAATCTTCGGCTGTTGTTTGAGTAAATCTACGTACTTTGTACAGTCACGTTTGTAGGCGTCAGGTAATTTAAAGTACACATCTGCGTCAGTACTATCGGCTAATACAAAGTCAGCAGGGTCACAAATTAAAATGGATAGTTTAACGTCTGAATCTGCGGCTTTAGGGTAATTTTGTAATGCAGGCAATGTCACAGCAGGCAACACCGGCTTGTTATTATTTAATAAACGGGCGACTTCATTTTTAAGTAGGGTTAACTCTTTGAAGGGTAAACTCACACCATCGGCTAAGTCTTGCATATTCATTTCTTGCAATGTGAACTCTGCATTGTTGAAACTTCTAAAGCGCTTGTCGAGGGCAGCTTTAAGGCTGTCGCTCTGCTCTTTAAGCATTAACTGGCTGCTGGACAGCACAATAAATTCTTTGTTTTCAACAACCGCCAACTCAGCTGAACCTTGCTCGTTAGTCGCGGTATTGGTGGAGACGGTCACGGTTAATGGGCTATTTGGCTCACCAGAAAAGTGCAAAGTTAAGCGCGGTTTTTCAATATTTAAATACTTAATTTTGTCTTGTACTGTGGCATTCATCTGGGTCTTTTCATCGTGCAGTGTTTGCCCTACATCATGAATTTGCACTACTGAAATAGTATCAAACTTTTCATTAACCTCGTTTGTCTCAGTAACCTGTACTTCGCCAGTTGGTGGCGCGGCATTTTTAGCTAGAGCGTGAATTTTAGAATTATCTCTAGGGTTATCAATGAACATAGATTGGTTCAAATCGCCCCGTAAAAAGGCATTAGAAAAGTCACGATTAAAGACTTTATACAGGCGTTCGCCGTCTTCTAACAACTCACCTGTTTTTAAAAAACCATCAATTTGTTTACGAAAGCTATCAACCACTGTATGTACATATGTCGCACCTTTAATCCTCCCTTCAATTTTGAATGAATCTACTCCTGCTTCTATCAAGGCCGGTAAGTCAAAAAATGCCGAGTTGTCTTTAATATTCAGTGGAAAATTATTTCCTGACGGTGTGGTTTCGTATTCTTCGCGGCAAGCCTGACTGCAACGCCCCCTATTACCTGAGTTACCGACACTGGCAGAGGTGGAATAACACAAACCCGAAAACGCCACACACAATGAGCCGTGCACAAACACTTCGGTTAATATCTCATTTTCGCGACTGGCAGCTGTGATCGCGGTGATTTCTTTTAGGTTTAGCTCTCGAGATAAATTAACCCGCGAGGCTCCTAATTTTTTCAGAAAAGGAATTTGCCCTACATTGTGGGTAGTGAGCTGGGTCGAAGCATGGATATCTAGAGTCGGAAAATGTTTAGTGATTAAATTAAACAAACCAAGATCTTGCACTATCACACCGTCTAACGTGGTATTCACCAGCTTACTCAGTAGCTTGGCTAAGGTGGGAAATTCTCGTTCTAAAATAATGATATTCAGGGTCAGGAAAATTTCACATTGATAAAGGTGAGCCAGTCGTATTACCCCAACAAGTTGATCAAATGAAATATTAGCCGCACGATTACGGGCATTAAAAGTATCTAATCCGCAATATACCGCATCGGCACCAGCAATAATCGCTGCTTTAATGGCATCAATATCACCACCTGGGGCTAATAATTCAATTTTATGATTCATTTTTACAACTTGTTGTTTACTAAATTTAAAGGCGGCATATTACCCGTATATTTAGTCGATGAATATCGATACAGTAGATTAATACCAGTAAATAAGGCGATCACAGTTAATTAGCGATGAATGTCCCAAAAACCTACCCTATACTTTATTCTTTGCGCAATTGCCCTTATGCCATGCGTGGCAGAATCGCCATTTATAAAGCCAAACAGCCGGTGTCATTACGAGACTTAGTATTAACCAATAAACCAGCAGAAATGTTAGCCAGTTCCCCCAAAGGCACAGTGCCTATTTTGGTGTTGCCGAAACAGCCGGGCTCAACAACAGAAATCGTGCTTGAAGAAAGTTTAGAGCTGATGTTATGGGCCTTGTCCCAGAGCGATCCTGACGATCTCCTGCACTCAGAACAGCCGCCAGCTTTACCGAATATGCTCGGTGAAATTGCTCGATTTGATGTTGGATTTAAACAATGTTTAGAACAATACAAATGTGCCAAACGTTATCATGAAAGCACACTAAGCGATTGCCGACAGCAATGTGAAGTTTTTATTCAAGAGCTTGAACAACGCTTAGAACAACATGCCTTTTTGTGGTCGGATAAAGAGTCTCTGCTGGATATAGCCCTGTTACCTTTTATTCGACAATTTGCCCGTATCGAACGGCAATGGTATCTGCAAGCCCCCTACCCTAAAGTCAGGCAATGGCTGAACCGATATTTGCAAAGTGTGATGTTTACTAAAATCATGACCAAATATCCTTTATGGCTGGATAATCGTGAAGATCTGTTATTCCCAGAATAAGCCAAAAGAGACCATTATCTTGGGGCTCAATCAGACTGAATAGCCTCAATATTAATAATGTTAGAGCGATTTAGGGTAATTTTGAATCGTTGTGTTTGTTGTTGCTGTTCTTTGTCGGTATGCATTAACACCACATTAATTTGATAACGCCTTTCAACAGCTTGTTTGCTAATTTTACTACCATCTGAGGAATATAAACGCCCTTCACCTTTTTTTAAAAAACGGATAAAAGGGGTTAAATTAAAATAAGTTCTTTGTTGAATCGCATCATAACCAGGCAGAAAGCTTTTTGAGTTAACCTTAATGTCACTACGAAAATGCAACAATTGGGCGGCTTGTTTGTTTTGATGACGTCTGGTTTGAAATAATTGATCTACTTGTTCGGGTAAATCTTTATTGCGGATATATTGCAACCAAATAGTTTGAGTCGCCACCTTGGCTTTAGTCACTGTATGGCTATAAATTATTTTCCACTTGGGTAGCCCTTTTTGGATCCAGCGCCAAATAACACCGGTGATATCATCCTTAAATGTTTCTCGTAAACCATAAATCACTCCCAACATACCCAGTAAGGCTATAGTCACTTCAGTAAAATTGGTACGGGCATTTAACACCAGCGCCATAACAAAAGTCATAATAAAAGCAGTCACTACTCCACGTACAATGCGTTTTAAATTACTATTCAAGCTTTTAATTTGTTTTTGAAATACCACGCCGTATTCGATTAGGCGTTGCAACAATCGCATTTTATTGGTGATACGATTTGGGTCACCTAAAGTTAACTGGGAGTTATATTGGTTCTCTTCTCGGTATTCGTTTTCTCTGCGGCACAGAGCAAGCAAAAAATTTCGCTCACTAGAAAAGTCACTACTTTTAGGCGCTCTTGATAATAATTTTAAAAATGACTGCTCTACTTGCCAACTTAGGTAATTATCGGCATTTTCAAAATAGGCTCTGAGTTTTGTATCTGAAGGGGTATATCTTCTGAGCTTTTTCAGTAAGCCCGAAATTTGTTCGGCAACTTCTATCGCTTGGGGATAAAACTCTTCACACTCTTTAAGCTTAAGGGTTTGTTTTATGTCCGTATCTAAAGCAATACGAATTTGATAAGAAAATAAATTCAGGTTTAAACGATAGTCACTTTGTTCACCTTTTTTTTGGCTGATAAAGCGACTTCTAACTAAAGGCAAATGTAGCTGATCGGCAAAATAAGCACTATGAGTTTGAATACTGCTATGAAAATATTGCTCTTCAGCTAAAGTCTTAGCGCTAATGCCCATTTCTTCTGGTAAAGAGAAATAGATATCAAGGATTTGGTGGTCACTCGGCAACAAAGGATAACTAACTTTAATAGAAAGGTTTTCATCCTGAGTGAGTTTAACTTTGTCCACTTAACTCCTTATTAATTATTACGGGCTAATGAATAACCAATTATGCCTGATTTTCACTTTATTACCCAAGTTTAGTTATTCTTAGCAAGCTCCAAAGGCTCGCTGTTTTTAGATTTCATTACATCTATCACAGCCTGAATACCTTGTTGACGAATAAGCGAAGCAAACTCAGTTTGTTTACTCGACAATAAACTAATGCCTTCGGCCACTAAATCATAGGTTTTCCATTCTTGTGTTTTTGAATTTTTACGCAACTTAAAGTGAATGCTGATGTCTGGGCGCCCAGCGCCTCGAATTATACTTTTAATCGTCATACTTTTCGTATTTTTAGCCTCTTTGACAGGCTCAAATATTAGCTCTTGTCCACCATAATTAGCCAATGCCACCGCAAAATTAGAGATTAAATAGAGTCTAAATTGCTCTACATATTCTGGAATTTGTTGCTTAGAAACCGATTTGAATTGTTTACCTAATACTTTAAACGCAGCAAATTTGTGGTCAATGTGAGGCATTAATTCTTGTTCAATAATAGTCCGTAAATGTTCAGGATTAGCTTCAATACTTTGCTGTTCCAACTTAATTCGGGCGAAGGCAGCATTAGTCACTTTTTCCAAGCCTAATTGTGGATTATCTTGCTCAGTTGCAAAACTTGAGTTGGCTAAACCCAAAAATAGAATAACAAATACCACTTGGCAGAGTTGTTTAATAAAGTTAGAAAATACTATATTCATAAGATAAAAATCCGAGTTGAATTAAAAATAAATTTAAAAATACGGGATTAATTTACCTTAATAAAAATGATTAAGTAGTGAGCTTTTGTTTAGCAAATGTCAGTTTTTGTAAGAAGACTACCTATACTGGGATCCCAAAAAACACATTATCTAATTGAGGAAACTAATACCAATCCACATTGATAATTGATCTCGCACTTATCAATGTGGATTGCTATAAGACTAATGCTGCCATATAACACCTAGTAACCTTGGTACTTAAATTTCAAGAATTATAAGCCTTCATTTATCTCATCGTATCTCGTATCTCGTATCTTAAAATATTATTAGTTAGAATTTTTAGCCAACTCCAAAGGCTCACTATTTTTAGCCTTCATTACATCTATTACAGCCTGAATACCTTGTTGACGAATAAGCGAAGCAAACTCAGTTTGTTTACTCGACAATAAACTAATGCCTTCGGCCACTAAATCATAGGTTTTCCACTCTTGTGTTTTCGAGTTTTTACGCAACTTAAATTGAATATTGATATCTGGATAACCTGCTTGCCTAATAATAGCTTTAATCGCCATACTTTTAGCATTAGCACTATCTTTAACTGGTTCAAATATTAACTCTTGTCCACCATAATTGGCCAATGCCACGGCAAAATTAGAAATTAAATATTGTCTAAACTGTTCCACATATTCTGGTATCTGTTGCTTAGGAACAGACTTAAATTGTTTACCTAATACTTTAAACGCAGCAAATTTGTGGTCAATGTAAGGCATCAATTCTTGTTCAATAATGGTCCGTAAATGTTCAGGATTAGCTTCAATACTTTGTTTCTCAAGATCTATTCGTGTGAAAGTTGTATTGGTCACTTTTTCCAGTAATAACTGGGGATTATTAACTTCAGTGGCAAAACTTGAGTTAGCTAAACCAAAAAGTAAAATAGCAAATACCGCTTGGCTAAGATTTTTAAAGACTTTAAATAATTGTGTGTTCATGTGTGTAGGCTCCTTATGAGCATGTAAAAATTAAATATGTACTAAATTAGATTATTGAAAGCTCGTAACTATTTCAGAATGTCTTGGCATAAGACACATTCAAAAAGTCTACACCTGGGTTATGATCATCCAAGCCACCGTTTGAATAATGCATATAACGAACAGCCAATGAACTATCCAGTTGCTGGCCAAATTGCAAAACTAAACCGAGTCTGTCTTCAAACTGATAATGAGAGCCAATATCCTTGCCTGCAAAGTGAGTATCATTAACCAATGAAACACCTATACCAAACTCCCACTTGAGGGGATATTTGCCATACAAAGTATCGAATTGGTTAGAAAAGACCGGAGACAATGCCACCGCATAATTAGTGTCATGTTGGTTATGCGGGCCATACTCCCAAAAATTCACACTGACTTCCCAATAGACATCAAGAGAACCTAACCAATCGATTGACGTGAATTGAGTATTATAAGGACGATAAGCCAAGCGCACCCCTGTTATGTCATCTTCACCATACAAGTAGTCAATGGCGACAGCTTGCTCACTAGCTTGTACATTTTGACTGGGCAGAGAAACAGCTGATATAGCTATTAACAAGATGAACCAACGCATAATAAAAATATTCCAATAAGTTAAAAAGTGACTTGTTACACAGAAAATAAATCAATATTTGCCTGCGACGATTTTTGATATGGCTATTATGCAGCGCATAAAAACATAAAAATAATTATATATTCATATGGAATACATTTTATTTTGTGATGTATAATCCAACCACGATTTTGCCAATGGACATATTTATGCGCCCACAAGAACTCAACCTTTTAATGGTATTTGATGCCATCATGACTGAACGTTCCATTACCCGAGCAGCAAATAGATTAGCGATGACTCAGCCAGCGGTATCTAACGCGGTAAGTAGAATGAGAACAGCTTGGAAAGATGAGTTATTTGTTAAAGATGGTCGTAATATTCAACCCACATTACATGCGCAGAATTTATGGAATCAAATTCGCGAGCCGCTTATTTCCCTGACCGAAGCGGTTGATCCTAAAAGTTTTGTTCCAGCCACAGCTAAACGGACATTCCGCATTGCCGTATCAGATATATTAGTCGACATGGTGTGGGCAGAGCTACGTTGTACCATTGAGAAAGAAGCGCCTGGGGTCAATATTCATGCAGTGCCTTACACCATAGTCAATACCGAACAAGTGTTAGAAGATGCTGAAGTAGATATGGTAATTGGCAGTACCGGTCTTATTTCTAACACCTTCAGAGCTGAGTATTTATTCTCCCCTATCTACGTTTGTGTAATGAATCATGATCACCCTCTGGCCAAAGCAGAACTTAGCTTAGAAGAATTTGCTGCTGCTGATCATTTGTTAGTTTCATTGTCTGGCGATACAACCGGCTATACCGATCAAGTCTTGCTACAACACGGACTATCGAGACGTATTGCAGTTACCGTAAACCATTTTTCTACAGTTGCCGACTTAATAGCTCGCAGTGACCTGATATGTGTCACCCCAATTTCTGCCGTCGCCAAAGAAATTATTGCCGGTAAGATTTCAGCCACTAAACCACCAATAGAATTAATGCCTCAACAAGTTTCCATCATGTGGCACAAACGACAAGACAGAGACCAAGGTTTAATGTGGCTCAGAGAACATTTAAAACGCATCATCAACCGCAACGTCGAACTTGAAACAACCCAAGTTATGGATAGTTTATGCAAGAATAATTCTTCTATGTGTAAAAAAACGCAAATGCTAGAAGCTATTTAAAAATCCAGAAAAGCTCTTGCTAGCAACGAGCTGCGAGGCAAAAGAAAAAAAACGGCTAAATGCTTGTTTGCAATATAATTTAGTGTTGTTATAGATAACTATATTAATAGAGAATAATATTTATATGCATAAAAATTTACAAAATGGTTTTACCCTAATTGAGCTAATTATAGTCATAGTTATTTTAGGAATTCTGGCCGTAGTCGCCGCTCCTAAGTTCATAGATTTAAAAGGCGATGCCGTAGCTGCCGAATTAAAGGCTGTAGAGGGGGCGTTAAAATCGGCCAACTCCCTAATTTATGCTAAAGCAATTATGGCAGGGCAAGAAAAGCTTGAGCCCGGCTCGATTACCACCAACGGAGTGACTATTAGTACCACTATAGGAAATCTCACCCCTTTAAGTGCCAACGTTATTTTAGCCCTCGACGGGAATTACCAAATAATGACTAACGCAAACGATACAATTACCGCTGATTGGGGTGTATATGATGTACCTGGTGGGAAATCCATGTATATAGTCCCCAAGGGCTACGCAACCTTTGATAGCTGCAGTTTACTTTATAATATTGACACTACAATTACAGCCGATCCAATTTACTATGCCGTAACCAATAGTGGCTGTTAGCCTTAAATTTGACTGTTTTCAAGGTATGTAATGATAGGACACACATACAAAAAGGCCTTAATATAAAGTAAGGCCTTCCATAAGTTACAGTATATGAATACAAGCTAAGTCTGCTCTTCATTCAACTACCTAGGCAATGACACTCTTCTTCTTGCCAATAAACTGGGATAATCCACACTTACAAAGAATACATTGCCTGAAGCAATGGTTAAGCCAAAACCACCCCCTGTTAAATCAGAACTCACTGGTAAATCTAAAAAGATGTCGACAATGAAAATTTCACCCATTGTCACTGTATCGTTATAATCAAATTCTATTCAGGCTGCAGTGGGAATTCACGCAACATAAACACAAGACCTCAGAGTATTTAACAATCACTAGCGGATTTATGATTTTCGTCTGTACTGACTTTTTAGTGAATAGCCTGTAAGTATTATCGGCGAAGTCGCGTTAATAATTCTCTGTGAAAGTCATTGACAAATTCTTTTGCTTTTCAACGCTGTTCATTTGTAACCTGCTGAATATTAAGTATAAAATAAATTGACACAACACTTAGTAACCCAAGTTCAGCTTATGTAGAATATCATTTACCAAAACAGCAATTTCAATTTAACTAAATCAGGCTTTGTATCATGTTAATGTTGAGGATCTTGCCAAAGTATTAGGTTGAAGTACTAAGTAATGAAGAATCTGGGTGAATAACATTGGAAAACCTGAAAGATGTTTAAAAACAAGCAAGATGCCAAACCTAAGGAAATAACCTACGAACGAGTCAAAGGTTATTACTTGTGGTTGATCGGTAAATATGGAGATTACACAGCAAAAACCTTAATACAAAAGGCCAACACATTATTCAAAGAAGACCCCTCATTTAATGAAGAAGCCCTTAACTACCTTATCGAGCAAGGCATTGTTGATGATCTTCGTTATGCTCAACGCTTGAGCCAAAATTATTCAGAAAAGAATATTGGTCCCAACAAAATAAAACAAAAACTCTATGCCAAAGGCTTCGCATCCCAAATCATCAATGAGTGTGTAGGATCACTAGATAATACTGAAGATGACTATTTAGCTAAGGCACTAGCACTTAAAGTAAAAAAATTTGGTGAGCCCCCTATTGTCGATGAAAAACTTAAACAAAAAGCATTGCGACATTTGATTGGTCAAGGATTCTCTTATTCAATTGCCAATAAAGCGATTACCACCTTAGGTAATGAGGATTTGTGAGCCAGACATTCATATTACGAGATTACCAAATTCAAGCTGTTGAGGCTGCTGTAAAGCACTTTCGTCATGGTGATGATCCAGCTGTAATTGTATTGCCTACCGGTGCAGGTAAAAGCTTAGTGATTGCTGAGTTGAGCCGATTGGCAAAAGGTAGGGTTATTTGCCTTGCCCATGTGAAAGAGTTAGTTGAACAAAATCATGAAAAATTTCTTGCTACGGGTTCGCCATCTGGTATTTTTTCAGCAGGGCTAAACCAAAAAGAGAACGCCGCAAAAACTACTTTTGCCAGTATTCAGTCACTGTCTGCTAACTTAGACTCTTTTCAAGTCCCTGTCAGCCTGATTATTATTGATGAATGTCATCGAGTGGGCCAAGACGAAAGCGGGCAATACCATAAAACCCTAGCGCATTTTCGTACCCTTAATCCTAACGTCAAGGTACTGGGCTTAACCGCAACCCCTTATCGATTAGGCAGCGGCTGGATTTATCAGCATCATTACCATGGTTACACACGCCCCTGCACCGACTCTTTTTTTAAAAAATGTATTTTCGAACTACCCCTGCAACACATGGTAAAAAAAGGCTATTTAACACCGCCCATTCATTATGATGCGGCTATTGCCCATTATGACTTTAATTTGTTGACAGAAAGTTTAGACGGCGAACAAAACACCGATGATATCGCCTTAAATGAACTCATCCACAAACATCCACGGGTGACCAAGGCGGTGACCGAGCAAATCATACAGCTGAGCCAAGACCGCCAAGGGGCGATGATTTTTGCTGCGACCATAGAGCACGCACAAGAAATTTGTGGTTATTTACCTGCTGAGCAAACGGCCCTAATTACCGGCAGCACAAAAATAAAACAACGTGACGCACTAATAACCGCGTTTAAAGCCAAACACATTAAGTATCTGGTGAATGTATCGGTATTGACCACAGGCTTTGATGCCCCCCACGTAGATGTCATAGCTATTTTGCGGCCCACGCAATCCATCAGTTTATTTCAACAAATTGTAGGTCGAGGTTTGCGCTTGAGTCCGGGCAAAAAAGACTGTTTAGTGTTGGATTACACCAATAATGGTTACAATATTTTTCAGCCAGAAATTGGCGAAATAAAGCCCACCCAAGATTCAGTTGCAGTACAAATCCATTGCCCTCAATGCGGTTTTGCCAATGCATTTTGGGGCAGGAAAGACCCACAAGGTAATATTCTTGAGCATTTTGGTCGCCGTTGTCATGGTTTGATTGGGAGCTCAGATGGTGCTGCAAGCCCAGAAATAGAGACCCAATGCACTTACCGTTTTCGTTTTAAATGCTGTCCTTATTGCAACCAAGAAAATGATATCGCCGCTAGACAATGCCAACACTGTTCAGAAAAATTAATCGACCCCGATGATTTATTAAGAAAAGCCTTAAATTTAAACAATAACAAAGTATTGCGCTGCGCGGCCATTACCCCAGAGATTAACAAAGCCGACAAGTGCTTAAAAATCACCTACCACGACGAAGACGGTTTGACGTTATCGGAAACCTTCCGCTTTAAATTTAAAAAATCGAGACAATCCTTTAACGACTTATTCGCACGCAGAATAGCCAACGGCACACAATCTATTCAGTTCAACTCGCTAGAAGAGTTAGAACGCTTTTTACCTCACCTGCCAACACCAGACTTTGTGATAGCCAAAAAGCAAAAACACCACTGGCAAGTAACCGAGCGGTTATTTGATTACGAGGGGCCTTACCGAAAGGCGAATGAGTTGTAGGTTGGGCTTCAGCCCATCAACTTATCTAACGATGACCAATCATTGCTGTCTTGACGCCCTAAAGGGCGACCTACAAGCAAAAAGCTGATAACTAAAGATATTTAACCTACAAGGGCACAGAGAACACAGAGAAAAAGACTCCCCCTGTAGGTTGGGCTTCAGCCCATCAACTTATCTAACGATGACCAATCATTGCTGTCTTGACGCCCTAAAGGGCGACCTACAAGCAAAAAGCTGATAACTAAAGATATTTAACCTAAAAGGGCACAGAGAACACAGAGAAAAAGACTCCCCCTGTAGGTTGGGCTTCAGCCCATCAACTTATCTAACGATGACCAATCATTGCTGTCTTGACGCCCTAAAGGGCGACCTACAAACAAAAAGCAAATAATCGATGATCCCACCCCCTCTTTCCAGGCAGTCCCCCTTCTTTTTGATTAATATCTTGAACCCAAAAAAATGGCTTGTTGCTCTCCCTAAACAACATAATTGTTTGATTAATAGTTAATGCCGCTTTTTCCATTGACTTTTTACAGTAACCAACTGCATATGCTTTCTGCATGTCAATAATCATCAGAGCTAAATTCATTCTTTTGTCGCTTATTTTGATCCGATATTATTACTATAACTTTGTACTGACCCTGATATTTATTTCTGATATTTATTATGGATTCTCCATTCTTTGTGCGCACACAATACGTGATCTAAAAATGCTTAGCACATCACTGTGATTTGTTCCTCAACACCTCATCACTGCCTTCCTGATTGAGATTTACCGCACGAATTGGATATGGAATTATAATTCCTTCTTGGGCGTACCTTTTGTGTAAAGCTTTGATAAATGCTGACCTAATAAAAAAGCGATTAAAATACTCTTCAGCCCGCAGCATGACAGTTAGGTTAATACTGGAGTTGTCAAAGCCGGTAAAGATTACAAATGTGTCATATTCGGGGATACCCCATTTGTGACTTTTAAGCACTTGTTTGGCCACTTCAAGTGTCACTCTCTCTACATGATCTAGGTCAGAATCATAGTGCACGCCGAGATCTACTGGCACCGACAGCTGTTTTTCTGGATAGTAATAATTAATAATTTTCGATTGAGCCAGTTTACTGTTAGGCATAATGACCACATTATTTGGCAGCATTTTTATCCATGTGGAACGCCATCCAATTTTATCGACAAAGCCTTGCTCACCAGAATCTAGTTCAATAAAGTCCCCTACTCTGATGGGTTTATCTGCCAGCATTTGAATACCTGAAAAAAAGTTTTCTAAGGTAGGTTGTAATGCCAGAGCTACCGCAAGAGAACCAAGCCCTAGTGAAGCCACAAGGGGTGTAATGGAGATACCCATATTGGTTAATATGATTAATACACCAATAACAATAATCACGCCTCGTAAAAGGCCCCTTAAAAGGGTACCACTACTGCGTAAACCACTTCCTTTGGAAATAATGCGAGTAATGGTCATACGTGCAAAGTGATCGGTAAAAATTAGCATTGCTACAATAGTGAACATCACCGCTACTAGGTTAACCTGCGTCCCCCAGGTATTAACGGCTTCGTCATAAAGCTGCACAAAGGTAACGGTTGTTTTTAAGCTAATGGATACAATCAATAAGCTTAAAGGGCGCTTGGCTGCTCGTACCGTAATGCCTAACCAGTTGTAATTAGTTGGCTGATTCAATGCTTTCAGGTAGATATATAAAAAACGTTTGATGAGCCAAAGACCAATCAAAACAATGCAGAAGAATATGGGCCCAATCGCCCAAATAGGCACCAACTCTGTGAGCGAGTTAGAAATATCGTCGATGACTGACAAGAGCTATACATCCTGTTAAAAGCTTAAATATTAATCAAAGCAATTTTTACACCACTAAGGCTTACAACTTTTGTAAGGTAGCTTATTGAAATATACCCATAAAGTAGCCTTGCCAATACTGTATAAAATATAATCGCACTCCATCTATGCAACACTGCACCACATTAATGGCAAATTAAATAAGTCAATTAACCTGTGTCCGTACGTCGAACTTAGGTTAATAAGCAACAGGCAAACGTTCAAACAACTAGAAAATGGATTTTGGTTTACCGTGATTGCTGAATAGTGTTAACAGGGGTTGTCGGAATAACGTCGATGAAATTACGACAATATTAATGCAATTTGTTGAACTTACGAACTTAACCTACTAGATTAAACTCAGGAATAAAGGAGAATAATATCCGCATTCTAATCGTTGCACTTACCGTGGTTTTAGCCTTTCCTGGGTTTGCTAAACAACAGCTAAAAATAGCTGCGTCTATTTCAAATAGTTCCCAACGTGCCGCCTATTACAATTTAATTCAAGCATTCGAAGACGCCAATCCTAATATACAAATCAAAATAACCTCTTACACCAGCGAGGAATACAAAGCTAACTTTCCAAAAATGCTGGTATCAAACCAATATGATGTTTTATATTGGCATGCTGGCGAGCGTTTATTTGAATATATTGAACAAAATAAAATTGCTGCAATAGACCATATAATTGCAGCAGACGAAATGGCTCAACTATATGACAAAGCGGTGATTGATGCGGTTTCATTTAAAGGAAAAAGCTTTGCGTTACCGATATCCTATTATCAAATAGGCTTTTATTACTTTAAACCTTTGTTTTCCAAATTCGACCTTTCTGAACCCCAAAATTGGCAGCAATTTCTTGCTGTATGTGAAGCTCTCAAAAAAAATAACATCACTCCTATTTATATAGGCAGCAAAAGCAATTGGCCTGCCACCGCTTGGTTTGACTATTTGAATTTACGACTAAATGGCATTGCATTTCACCAAGAATTAGTAGAAGGGCAAATCTCTTATTTAGATGTCAGGATTACTAAGGTTCTTAGAAAGATTGAAGAAATATCAAGGGCGGGATACTTTATTAAAAATCATCAAAAATTAGAATGGAAACAGGGCCTTCCATTATTATTTAGGGGGCTCGTAGGTATGTCAATGCTAGGTAATTACGCTGTTCAAGCATTTCCAGAAAGCATTAAAAGCGAGATTGGTTTTTTCAAATTCCCGCTTTTTGAAGGACAGTCAGTTTATTACGAAGAGGCACCGCTTGATGTGTTGGTCATACCGCAACAAACAACAGAAAGAATTTAACCCAATCCTTCATTGAATTTGCCGTTCTCAGTGAGAGTCAGAAAAAATTCAACAACAACCTCGGAATAATGTCACCCCATAAAAGTGCGCAACAAAATAATTCAAGCCTTACACAAGAAGCTTATGAAACCATCGTTAACGCAGAGGGAATAACTCAGTTTTTTGACCGCGATAGTAAAAAAACTTACGCGGATCAAATTATGCCTATTATCGATGCGTTTATGGTCAACCTAAACGTTGAAAATACTCAAAAAGCCTTAGAGAAAGTGAGGCTAAATATACTGAGTCATCAGTCATTTAAAAATAATTAACGTAGGTTATTGCTGCTCTTAAATTTTGCATCCAGCCTGAGCTGATGCTGTAAACAAATTTCGAATTAGACTCTGTTTCAACTTTTGCTTTCTAGATGTCGTCAGCAGGCACTACCAGAATGATATAATAGAACTAATCATTTCCCCGGTTTTGGCTTATCCATGACTCACGGCTCGCTAATATTGTGATAAGTTCTGTAGGGTGAAACTGGATTATTTAGCAGCAATGCAAATGCTTGGTGAACCTGATAAATAAGTGTAATACCCTTACATCCATAAAATAAAAAGTAACTATTGGTAAACTGCTTAGATGAAACCTTTCCCCAATTTTTCCGCTTGCTGGTTATTTATTTTGGTCAGCATCAGTTTTTCTAGCCATTGTGCATCGGCTAAGTTTGTTTTAGAGGAAAGCCCTGATTTTGGACAAATGCAATTATTTAAAACTAGCGACCTATGCAAGGTTGCCAAAAACACTCTGCAATATATTGCTCACAACAATGATTATGAGAATGAAAGTGCGCAGCCACCGCCTATGGAGTTACTAGTCAAAAGCGAGAGCACTGCACAATTGCTGAACAAAGAATTGGTAAAAGACACACTTGAATTTATTTGCAGCACCTACCAAGATGATGTACGTAATAAACGACAAAGTCGCTTACAAGACAGTCAGTTTTTACGAGAAAACTTTCACTTTTATCGTTGGCATCCAGATACTGACCAAGCCCAAGCCATTGCGCAAAAAAGTACTAACCAAGTTAAAAGCAGACTATTAAACAACATTCCTGACGAGCAGTTATTTATTACCAAATATTACACTAAATTATTAACCGCAAGTTCAGTGAAAACCCCTGAATTTAATCATGCTTTATATGCTTTGCCATTTGATGAAGCTAATTTGACCTTAGACGAAGCTGAGTTACAAAAGTCGAAATTAACTCGTTTTAAATATACTCGCCAACAAATTATGCAAGGTGTGCTTTTACAAAAGAAATTAGCCAAGCCACTGATATGGTTAACAGAAGCCGGTTTACATGACGTGTTATTACAAGGCACGGGGGTGTTAAATGTTGACGGTAAAACCCGCTACTTTAATGTGCATCGCAATAACGGTATTAGCTACGATTACAGTATTGGTAAAACAGCACAAGGGCGCTATTGGTATTTTGCAGAAGTCCCTTCAATAATGGGCTACGGAACCGAAATAGGTAACAAAATTGAAGTAAAACCACGGGTTACATTTGCTGGTAATGTTGACCAATTAGGCCTAGGTAAGCTGGTCATGATTAACTATCTAAACAATGGCGCTTCAGTGAGTCAAATGGGAATATTAGCCGATACCGGCGGCGCATTTGATAACAACTTATTCCAACTAGATTTTTTAACCGACAGCTATTACGGCTGGGACGATTACTACAAAGCGAATAAGCACTTACCTGATTATGCTAATACTTGGATCTTGATCAAAAAATAACAACCAATACTTAGAGCTGATTATTAGCATTTAGGGCAGAATAAACCGCCCCAACCTTTTTCAACAAACCTAACACCGCAGGTCCTTTCATATGGGCGCTTAGGGTGTAAGGTATGGTATCTTACAAAAGTTCTTTTCTTAAAAAGAGCTATGCCAACAATAACAAAGCTAGAAATTTTGCAAAGGGGGTAATATTTCGCTCGACACTTACTGTTTCTAAGGCCTCCATATAGTCAGTTCTTCGCTCAACTGGCACAACAGTCCAAGAGTAACCACCAGCAGTCATCATCAAATTCACCGAAAAAACAGCTTCGCTGATGTTTTGTCTATTGACCTCCCAGCGCCTCAGACCTCGCTAACTTTTACCGCAATTTAATGAGCAACCGCCAGAGATGGCGGAAGATAGAACAAGTCGTTATCGAGACAAGCGGTAAACAACACACGCTTAATCTGCTTTTTTGATTTTGCTCTATGTACTTAAGCTTTTTAAAAGCCCGCTATTGTTTAAGCGGAATGAATAACGAATGAGTATCACCGTTCTTCAAAAATATTCCTGCTGTCATTACCAGCGGTTTACCGTTTTCAGAATATATCCCCATTCGCTCATATCGATGAACTTCCACGGTTTCCCCTGTTGTGGTTACATACTCTTTATCAGCCACTTTATAATGTTTGGCTCTTTGCCAATTTAAACCGTCGGTTGAGGTTAACATTCCCATATAACCAAATGCATGATACAAGTTATAATAACGCTTACGCTCTGCGTCATACCAAACTTCTGGATCTTCTGAATTATAATTAATTACCACAGGCTTATGTTGCATTTTCCAAGGACCTAGAGGGTTGTCTGCTAATAACGCAGCCTGCATTCGGATAATCTCATTCGGTTTTTGATCCGGTTGATCACCACGAATAACCATTAAATAGTCACCTTCAGGGCGCTTAGTAACCGTGACGTTATTTGACTGATTGGCAATGGGTAATTGAGGTTCAAATACGGGTCTAGCAAAGCGTTTCCACGGTCCTTCGATATTATCAGCAACCGCAACCCCAATACGTTGGTTTAAACGCATCATGCCACGTAAATTATCAGGCTTCCATTTACCGTGACGAACTTCTTCAAGTTGCGCTGGCGTTAAGTCCGTAATGCCTGAATTTGTCGACATATAGTAAAGGTAATATTTGCCGTCAAATTCATACACCTTAGTACAATGCACTGTGTATTGATCCCAATGACCATCGCCTCTTCCACCCATGACTTCTTGAACTTTTGTCCACGGCCCGGTTGGGCTATCAGAAACAGCACGAGATACAATGCCATCGGTTAACCAAGAATAAAAACCATGCTTTTTAGGCATTTGGTCGTAAAACAAATGATATTTTCCATCTTTGCCTTTAACAATGGTTGAACCCCAGTTGAAATATTCATCATCATGAAAAATATTTTCTTGCGCAACCGGCAACATAGCTGCTGACAAGTTATAATCATCGGTGTCTTTGGCCTTTGCTTCTAATGTAAATAAAATTAATGTTAGGGATAAAAAAAGGCTAATATAGCGGTGGCGAATAAACGAGTGTTGTATATTTTTGTTCATTGTTACTTTTCCATATTATCGAGTTAATAGCACTCGTATTGCTTAGCATACGGAGCCATGAGTAATTTGTTATTCCCTTCTTTCATACGGTTATCAAGTACCGATGAATGTTAGAGATAAAAACCTTTATCTTGAATAAAATCGTACACTTTAGAAGGTAAGTAGTGGCGGATATCTTTACCTGCTTTAATAGCTTCCCTTATAAAACTAGAAGAGATTTCCATTCTGGGGGCAGGTACGAATTTAATATTTTCCTCCTCTTTGTATTTCTCAACATCTTCTTCTAGCCGCGGATATATATAGCGTGTAAATTTATCCTGAATTATTTGGGCGCTTTTCCAACGAGGGAAAGTGACTAGACCATCCGATCCCATTACAAGTACAAAGTTTTTATTGGGGTAAAGCTCATTTAGATAAGCTAAAGTATCAACAGTATAAGAAGGCTTAGGCATATTAAACTCAACATTACATACCCTAAACCTTGCATCATCTTTAATCGCTAATTGCAGAATATCTAAACGAAACTGCTCATTTAACAGTGTTTTCTTCTGTTTAAGAGGGTTATGCGGACTAATCACAAACCATAATTCGTCTAGGTTGGTAAACTCGACCATATAATTTGCTATGGCTAAATGTCCTATGTGAATTGGGTTAAAAGAACCAAAATATAATCCAGTAAACATGGCCGGTTATTTCTCAATAAAACTTATTTGTCTATACACAATTAGGTCACCGCCTAGTAAGTTAAACATTATTGATTGACGCAAAAAGTTAACAATTTTATATTTAAAGTATAAAGTTTAATTGCGACATGTTCAAAGTGTTATTCATGACGTATTATACATAATATTCAAATTAATGAGATTAATAGAATGACTAAGCCAACAAATTCGCGAAGAGATTTCTTTAAAAAAACTGCTGCAGCCTCCATAGGGCTCACGCTAACACCCAGCTTGTTGGCAGAAACGAATAATCAAAAAACACCCAAACCTTTAGATCAGATAAAACCTATTTGGCGAAACAAACAAGATGGCGTTGCTTATCGAATGATGGGCAGAACTGGAATGATGGCTTCTGAGGTGGTGCTTGGCACTTTCCCTTTTACTGACGACTCTTACGATCGAGTATTGGACTATGGGATTGATCGAGGCATTAATTACATAGATACGGCGCCGGCATATAGCAATGGACAAGTTGAGGCGACCATAGGTAATTATCTTAAAAAGTCTGGTAATAGAGACAAAGTATTCCTATCGACTAAGTTAAGTTTTTACTATGGGTATATAGACAGAGTAATTCGAGATATCGAAAAAGGCTTACCACAAGGTAAAAAAGACGCTTTGCTTAAAAAAGCCAATGCAATGATTGAGCAGCGTTCGGTAATGAAACCGGGTTACCATATGAATTATTTTACTGGTCAAGAAGCACAATTCCCCAAGACATATTATCGACATTTGATGCTTCAGGAGTATGGTTTCAAATCTGAGTGGCGAGGTAAAATTAAGCAGCACGCATATAAGTTACTCGAAGACTCACTTAAACGTTTACAAACCGATCATCTAGACGTATTACATTGCCCTCATGGTATCGCTATGCCCGAAATGATGGACGATGAAGTGCTTCAAGAAGTATTGGCTGAATTTAAACAAAAAGGTTTGATTAGCGCTTCAGCCGTTTCCTTTCATAATGATGTGACGGGGCATTTGGCAAAAGCTATCGAGGTAGATTATTACGATATCACTATGTTTGCCTACAATATTGCCAATCATGCTGCCCTAGAGAATCTCATGTTCAAAGCCAAACAAGCGGGAATAGGTATGGTAGCCATGAAAGTAGCTAAATTATTATGGTTAAAGGATCAGCCAGAATGGCGCCTCGAAAAGTTAAACACCGCTATTCCCGAGCAAGGTATGTCTAAATTTTCTAAAGCATATTTATGGGCTTTACAAAACCCTAACTTGTCATGCTGTGTTTCTGAAATGCATACAATAGATATCATTGCTGATAATTTAAAAGTAATGGGCAGAAAAGTAGACATTCAAACAGTGTAAAACCATATACTGAGTCACTTAAGCCTGTATATTCTAATAGCTTAAAAACGGTGAGAAAAACATCTATATGCGCCCTATTATTAGTTTTTGGGGCTCTTTAAGAAGTAAGTCATTCATCTGAGTTGGCACTATTAATAGGTAAAAATGAAAGCTAAAGTTGAAAATTCTCATATACATTTAGACATAGTTGGCGGTATTGCTGGCGACATGTTTATCAGTGCGATGTTAGACACCTTTGAGGATTTACAGTCATCTGTGCATTCGGCTGTTGCACTAGTCGTGCCAGCGAATATTGGCACTGCAGAAGTATTGGTGGGAGTGAATTCAGGGATCAGTGGCCTGACATTTTCTCTACAGCTTAATGAAGTCAATCACACTCATACGCCACAATCACCTCAGTCTGAACATAGTCACATTCATGAGGGTGAGCACAATGAGCATGCTCACAGACATGATCATTCTCATAACCCAACCCATAGCCATAAAACAACCTATCGTTATTTATGCCAGTTAATCTCTGACAGCGAACTAAATAGTGATGTGATTAAAGTGGCGATAGAGCTGCTAACAATTATTGGCAAAGCAGAAGCAAAAATCCACAATAAAACCCTTGATGCTGTGCATTTTCATGAGTTAGCAGATTGGGACTCTTTGATGGATGTGGTAGCAGCGGCTGTTATTTTGAGTGCCTTGTCTAGCTGCAGTTGGAGTACCTCAAAATTGCCTATTGGCGGTGGCTTAGTCAATACACAACATGGCCTTATTCCTGTTCCCGCCCCTGCCACCGCAGAAATATTGCTCGGTTTCGAATTTTTTGATGACAATATTAAAGGTGAGCGCATTACACCTACTGGGGCTGCAATACTCAGGTATTTAGCCGACCATCAGCTAATAATCCCGGCGCCTCAAGGTCAGTTGCTAGCCACAGGATATGGTTTAGGCACAAAGGTATTTCCAGGCATGCCAAACATTCTGCGCGCCATGCACTTTGATACCCATAATAGCCAAGACTGCCAACAAGATACGGTAGTGATTATCGAATGTGATATCGATGACATGACCGGTGAAGAAATCGCCTTGTCACTTGATTTACTCAGATCACAACAAGGTGTAATTGATGTGACAGTACAAACGGCGAGGGGTAAAAAGAATCGCGCGGTAGAATTAGTGCGTATTTTAGCTTCAAGCCAGCATTACAAAAAAGTAATGGATACCTGTTTTATACAAACCACCACCATTGGCCTGCGCTATCGTTTTGAAACAAGACGTTACTTACCTAGAGAGCCCCACACACAGCAAAAGTACGCTTATAAAAGTGTGTTGCGACCAAACGGTGAGTCGACACAAAAAATAGAGCATGATGAATTAACCTCATTGGATACATTGAGTCAACGTAGAGCAGTCAAATATAAAGTGGAAACAGACAACAAAAAAGGTCATTCGTGAACACAAATAAAGTAAAAGAGCTTGTTCATTATCTTGACCAATTTCCACAATGTTCTATTGCCGTGAGCGGCGGTATAGACAGTATGTTACTGGCCTATATTGCCCATCAACACTCCACTACAAAGGTCAAGATGGTGCATGCTTATTCTCCTGCGGTACCAGTTAGTGCACTAGAAAGAGTGAAGGCTCATACCAAACAATATGGCTGGGACATGTTAGTTATTGATGCAAAAGAGTTCGATGACAAAAATTATATTAACAATCCGGTAAATCGTTGTTATTACTGTAAAAGTAACTTGTATATTCGCATTGGTGAGCATACACAAGGGGCAATATTCTCTGGTACCAATATGGATGACTTAGGTGACGTTAGGCCAGGACTAGCAGCGGCGGTTGAACAAAATGTACAACATCCCTACGTTGAAGTGGGTATTAATAAACAACAGATTTATGCCATCGCAAAGTTTTATAATTTATCGCAATTACATTCATTACCCGGGCAACCCTGCTTGGCGAGTCGAGTAGAAACTGGCATAAAAATCAAATCAGATGACATGCTGTTTATTGATCATATGGAAGAAAAAGTACGGGAGCTATTACCTTCCTTCAAAAAAATACGCTGCCGTATTTCTCATCAAGGTATTTTTATTGAATTGGATCAGTTGCCTGAAGCATCTATATCAGAAAAGTTGTCGGAACAATTACGTCACTTCTGTGCTGAACAAAATAGAATTTTTTCAGGATTGAAGGTGTATCAAAAAGGCTCAGCATTTCTGAATGGCATTACTCATGGATAACTTTGTTTGGGATAAAGATCGAAAGTCGCGCACAGGGGTGGCAGAAGCCGTATTTTGTTCCCATAAAAGTCATACTGATTTACAAGCTATTATTCGTTTTAATATGACCAATAACAGCCCTGTGCTTTTCACTCGTTTATCCCTGCAACAATGGCAAGCATTACCCACTGAATTGCAGGCAGTTCTGGATTACGATCAATGCTCTGCCACCGCTTTACTGAATTTCGGTTCTGAATTATCAACAAAAAAACAGGTGTGTATTGTTACCGCTGGCACCTCTGATTTGGCGGTTGCTACAGAGGCAAAGCGCACCTTGGCATTTAATGGCTATCAAGCACCTATTTTTGCTGATTTAGGTGTGGCTGGTCTTTGGCGCTTAATGGACAAAATAGATGACATTCGCCAATACAAAATTATCATTGCCTTGGCTGGCATGGAGGGCGCACTGTTTAGTGTGTTAGCAGGCTTAGTACGGGCGCCTATTATCGCCGTACCTACCTCAGTTGGCTACGGTGTATCCAGCGAAGGTAAATTGGCATTAGACAGCGCATTGGGCTCATGTTCACCTGGGATTTTAACTGTCAACATTGATAATGGTTTTGGTGCAGCGAATGCGGCCATTAAAATTATGAATCAATTTAACCTGTGACTTAAGAAGCAACAATGCAAGATAGTATTTAAAAACCTGCGAGATCCCCCGCAAGTTCTCTTGCATTCCTACAATGCGACTATCGGGGCAAAACAAAATTAAACCATCCTGAGGATGATATTTATACCCCTCCGTTACAAAACGATTTGATATCTATAGAATCAATATATTGCATGTACTATCAATGACTGTCACACCAAGACTTTTCGGCGTAGCCGTATTCTTAATCTCTGTGAAACTCTGTGACAAATTACTTTGTTTTTTCCTTTTGCTCGAATTTACAATTTTTTTGCTCGTATCTAGCTATTGATTTTAAACTGCCACTTTCTGCTCTTAAACTTTTTCAAGTATCAGACACTTGATGTAATTGCTCCATACAGGATTGTAAATCAGTTAAGTAACGTTTAGCTTCTGTCCATTCTTGCACATCTATTTTTTCTTCGACTAACCCTGCCAAATCACTTAACACTTGAAAACCATAACTGCCAGCAGAGCCTTTTAGATTATGCATCATTCGTTTAATATCCTGCCAATCATCTTTGCCTAAAGCTTGTTGAATAGCGTCTAATTTCTGAGTAAAACTTTGTCGATAGTTATCAATTAACTTATCAAACTCAGTACGAACTGGTAAAGACTCTTCTAGTTCTAGCTCGTTAATATCAAGACTTTGGCCGAGATATTTATCTAACATTGCGTAAAATCTTTGTGTATCTATTGGTTTAGAGAAATGTTCTCTGGCACCGGCTGCTAATACGTCTTTTTTACTACTGGCGTCGACATTAGCAGTCAACATAATAATAGGTGCCTTAAACCCTTGAGAAGTTAATAATTCAGTAGCGGTTAGGCCATCCATTTCTGGCATTTGCATATCCATTAATACCAAATCGAAGGGCGTATGTTCGGCTATTTCAACAGCCTGCTGGCCATTTTCTACCAAGGTTAATTTAGCCCCTGTTTTTGCGACTAAATAAGCCACCAGCTGACGATTATCTTCGTTGTCATCAGCACAGAGTATATGCCCCTCAAACTGCGGGACCTCTAAGCTAGGCTGTACTTTTTGACTATAAAATACGTCTACATCAGCCTGCGATGTCATCATTTTTTTATTCTCAGCTTCGACCCATGGCATATACACTGCAAACTGGCTGCCTAAGCCTTGTTGACTAGTTACCTTAATATGACCGCCTAACATTTCAGTAAGTTGTTTACTGATATACAAGCCTAAACCGGTGCCACCATACTTACGACTACTTGACTGATTACCTTGGGTGAAAGCAGTAAATAATCTTAACTGTTCTTCATCACTCATACCTAAGCCAGTGTCCGACACCACAAAAATAAAGCGCTGGCGGTAAGTATCTAAATGCACTTGTAAATCTACCTGCCCTGCTTCTGTAAACTTAATGGCGTTGTTACATAAATTGAGTAATATTTGTTTTAACCGCGTAGGGTCAGTATTAAATTCAAATGGTAATGGGAAATGTAATTTAAGATTAAATTGTAGATGTTTTTCTAGTGCAAAGCCTTCCATGTGAGTGCTCACTTCATCCAACAAACCTAACACACTTGTATCCATGTTTTCTAACTGGATTTTCCCAGCTTCTATTTTCGACAAATCTAATACGTCGTTAACTATATTGAGTAAATATTTTCCGCCACTATGAATAGCAATCGCCGCTTTGGTTCTATCTTGTTTGCTGGCTTTTTCATCACTTAACACTTCAGAAAAACCAATAATTGAGTTCAGAGGCGTACGTATTTCATGGCTGACATTAGCCAAAAACCGGCTTTTTGCTGCGGTGGCAGTAGCGGCAAGTTGTTGCTCTTTTTGTGCTATTTCGATCTGATACTTAATAGTGTTGGTTTGGCGGATTTCCTCTGCTTGGTCTTTTATTTTTTGTTCACGCTCCATAACGGCACTTTGCATACTAGCGAACTCTTTAGCTAATTCACCTAGTTCACTTTTTTCAGAGATTTCAATTTGTTCGGTATAACTACCAGTAGCAACTAACTTGGCCGCATTTAATAAACGGCCAACCGGTCTTGTGATACTACGAGCAATAAAAAACGAACCAATTAAAGCTAATAATATACCCACAATAAAAAAGGGTACCAGTTCAAATAGAAAGGCGTCTCGAGTTTTAACCCAAGCTCGAATGGAGTCTTGTAGTACTACGACAATTTTATTTTGATCTTTGCTCCATAACTCAAAAGGCATCACAACTAACTCTTCGGTTTGCGCGATACGCATATCTTCCGATTGATTTTTATCGAGAAACCCCTTTGTTAAAGCTAATAATTCTTGGGTAACTATTGAGTTATTTTCAGCGGTGGACAAGACTAAAAAATCACGCTCGTTATTACTCACTATAAAATTAATATCTAGCGAAATAAGTCCTTTAATACGCTGCAAAAATTCTTTATTGAGCTTTTTACCAATTAATAACCAGCCAATAGTCGCTGGCGCTTTGATAGGTTTGGCAGAGACAATAAATGGGTCATTGCCTACCATAACAATCCAAGGCCGTGTTTTTTGCAAGTCATCTAAATCTTTACCTAAAGATTGATCAACTGTGACTTCTTCACCACCATATTGAGTAATCAACATAAATTCTTTGTCTAACACTAAAGCAAGATCTGCTTTTATCCGCTTACCATGATTAAACAACACACTTTTAATAAAAGCTTTGTCATGGCCCTGCCCGATTGCACTTCTTAACGCCCAATCTTTGGCTATGGTATCGACGCTAGAGTCTAGGTGCAGTTTGGCAATTGCCACCTCATTTGAGAATACATTTTTGCCCACATTTAAACGGGCTACGAACTCTCTTTCAGCTTGATTGTAAGCCGCTTGATAGATGCTCCATAAGGTCAAAGTAAACACTAGAGTAAACAGACTGACTACAAGTAGAAATATTTTCTTTTGTAGTGCTGTCCATACTAGCGTGCGGGATTCTTTCATGGTGACCTCAAGGGGGTAATGTAAACAGTATTTTACACAACAAACGAATAGGTGCTAGTTTATATCTCTGAACTCAAGGTCAGTACAAAATTAAACAACCCTCTGCATAGAGGGTTGTTTTTATAGTAGATACCGCAAGTTTTTAAACACTTAACTACGCGGTTTTACGTCTTCTGTAGGCAGCACCCATTGCCAATAAACCAAACATGAATATTGCCGCGGTCATAGGTTCTGAAACCTGTTCAACACGAATAGTGGCGACATTAAAGTTTGCGGGATCAGATAGAAAATCAATCAAACTTGCATCGAGTACTTGACCATTAGCTAGATTAAGCCCAGCAAATGCTGATAATGATTCTGCAGCACGAATACTAGAATCTGCATCCGCTGGGTTATCCATAGGGTTAGAGCCTGAAACAAAAGGCGCAGCATTAACGTTAAGTGCTTCTGTGCCTGCGTCCCACAAATCTTCACCCGTTATTTCAATCACTTTATTTCCTAAGTAATTACCAGCTAAATCAAAGATTTGTAACGGGTCATCACGACCTAAAAAGGTATCATTTGACGGTAACAACATAGACAAGAAAGAAAAGTACATATTACTCATTGGATCAGCAATATTAAACACCATTGAGCCAGACTCACCAGCAAAGAAAGGGCGCATACCTGCATCAGGAAAAATGGGCGAACTGACAGAAGTCGGATCGGCAGCCGCTCTTTCTGCATCTATCGGACCTATCATGCCTAATTCAGCAAGACTCTTTAATCCTGCAGTTGCCACACCACCGACATCAAACGCATCATAACTAGCGCTATGGAATGTAGCAAACACAGGTGTAATGGCTAAACCATTTACTTGTGCATTGTTAGTGACTGTGACTTTTAGCATGACAGCATGTGACTGTGTTGATAAACCTATCAATGCAGCAAGCAGACAAGCACTTACCACAAATTTTTTTTTCACTGTCCCAGTAAAATATTTCATCTTATATTCCGTGTTTTATTAATTAATTGACGTTTATTTTGCAAGCCTAAATTTTTATAAATAACCAGCGAGCAAACTCCCACTCACTCTTAAAAATCAGAGCAGCCAATGCATCATATAAGATAAATTTAAGAAAATGACTGAAGCCAAGGGAGAGTCACTGATTAATGCGTCAAAACCACCCGAACTAGCTTGCAAGCTGTTGTATTTATAGGAAATTATTGAAACATAACAATTCTATCACTTTTTTATAACAGAATAATTAAGTAGAGATTTAGTGCACAAAATAGGGGATAGCTATGAGTTTTAAACCACGTGCGGTGAACTTAAAAGCAAAAGTTAGGAGCTAGGTTCGAGTTACGAGTTACGAGTTACAAGCCTAAAGCACAAAACGCTTGCACCTATCAAACAGACGCTATCGCCGATTATTAAATAGCGATTCGGCTATATATCCTTAGATAAAGCGATGAAATCACGCCAATGTAATATTTCGACACCATCACAGGCGCTATTTTTAAACAGATTCGCCGCCATAGCCTTTCCCAATTGGGTGGCTGTGATACTTCTAAATTTATTGAAAGAACCAACAAAAAGAGGATCAAGTACTGGCATCACAGCAAGAGTAACTGCCTGACTAAAGCCGTAACGATTAGTAGGGGTCATAATCATGGATGGGTGAAACAAACTCAATCGCTCAAATCCAAGAGCTTTTAAGCCTTCTTCAAGTTCGCCCTTAGTACGTAAATAAAATGATGATGAGCTAGCACTTACACCAACAGAACTTAAAAGTTGAAAATGAGTTACACCTGCTTTTTTACATGCAGTGGCAAAATCTAAAACAGCATTTTTATCAATTTTAATGAAATCTTCTTTACACATTTTTGAGGGTTGACCCACACCCAGTGCACAAATTGCACTGTCATGCCCTTTTAAAAAACATGCATAAGATTTTGCTGAAAAAATATCGATTACATGTTGAACCACAGATTGCCCAGCAACATTCTCAGCTTGCCTTCTGCCTAGTAAAGTTAATTGTTGAACTGATGGTATTTTAGATAACGTTAATGCAGCGTGATTTCCCACAGCACCCGTTGCGCCAAACATAATGATTTTATTACCCATCAGAAACCCAATAGTTATAAGTCAGCAATCAGAGTTAACCCCCAACTAATTAATTTTAACCATGATTTCATAATCTTATGGATCTGCAAAGAATAAATTTGACCTCTGTGACCTGTGGTGAATATTTTCTTTTAAGCTCGTAGCGATTTCTTCCTCATATCTACTTTTGTCTATTCCGGCCTAAAAATGCACCGAAATGATATCTTGCTATACACAGCAGGATGGTAAATATTGTAGTTTTACCATCCTTTACTTCTGTGTTCTCTGTGACCTCTACGGTGAGGTTTTTCCGTTGAAGCTTACCCGAATTTCGTCGCTATTGATTACTCGTACCTGCTTGTTTATTCTAGAAAAAATGTCTCATGGTATCTAGGCATTGCCTTCTCGCGCCACTGCACACCTTCTTGATGGATATGGAACCACTTAGGTTGAATATTAGTCCAGCTCCATGCTTCCATTTCGGCTACCATCTCGCGCACCATAAATGGATGTTTTGCCGCTTGATCATTAGTTTCACTCGGATCTTTATCTACATCAAACAACTGCCAAGTTTTGCCACGCTTAATAATTTTCCAATTATCGCGACGAGCTGCTGCTTCAGAAAAACCTAATCTGTGTCGTACTGCATAAATCATTTCACCCGGTCTAGGGCTACTTCCGGTTTGTAGGCTAGAAAAAATATCTTTGCCATCTAGCTTTTTATCTTTAGGGATTTCAGCTTTAGCCAAATTAGCAAAGGTCGGGTAAAGATCTAAGCTAGAGGTAGGATGCACAAATGTTTTGCCCGCAGGAATATGATTCGGCCAATGGAAAAACATAGGCGTGCGATAGCCACCTTCAAGTACATCACCTTTACGGCCTTGTAGTGGCGCATTGTTTGCCCCTAAAGTGGGTTTTCCACCATTATCACTGAAAAATACAATTAAGGTATTGTCATACTGGCCTGTCGCTTTAAGTGAATCAACTATACGTTTTACCCCGCGATCAACGGCATACACCATGCCAGCATAAATTTTACGTTTTTTGTCTGTAATATTGGGAAACTGTGCCATATCTTCTTCTTTGGCTTGCATTGGCGAATGGGGCGCGTTGTAAGCTAAATATAAAAAGAACGGCTGGTTTTTATCTTCACCGGCTTTTTCGATAAAGTTAACCGCCTCACGAGATAAACCGTCTGTCACGTACTCTTTTTCTTCGACCTCTTTACCATTATGTTCAAGAGGGCGCAGATAACCAAAAATGGCGTGATCTAACCCCTGTTTTTTCTGACGTTGATAAGAAGCGGAAAACTTCTCTGGAAAATAATCATGTCCACCGTTTAAAAAGCCGTAAAACTCATCAAAACCACGGTTATTCGGATGAAATTCAGGCTCTTCACCCAAGTGCCATTTACCAATTGCGCCAGTAAAATATCCAGCCTTTTGTAACACTTTACTAATATAAGTTTCTTCAACAGGGATCCCTAACCCACCGGAACGACTTGATCTAGGTAAATTAAATTGAGAGCCAAATTTATGAGGGTAACGGCCGGTCATAATTCCTGCACGGCTTGGCCCACAAAATGGGTGAGCATTGTAGGCAGACTTAAAAACTGTCCCTTCGCCAGCCAATTTGTCTAAGTTAGGCGTTTTAATATCTTTACTGCCATTGAACCCCACATCGGCGTAACCCATATCATCAGTTAAGATAACTAAAATATTTGGACGTTCTGCTTCTGCATAGGCCACACTGGCCATTAAAACTGAAAAGGCACATAAGCCTTGGATAAATTTTTGTTTCATATTTACCTCAATAACATAAGGAGAAGACTCCCCAGTTAACGTTTTATCGAAAATTAATAGTGTTTATAAATAAGCTTTAGCATGATGCTCGAGCATTTTAAGCGCGGGATCATTCACTCGTGCTAATTCAGCTTTAAGTAAGGTCACCATGTCAGCACGTTGCTTTTTATAAGACTTATCTTTGATTAAATTATTTATCTCAAATGGGTCATTTTTCAGATCGTAGAGTTCGTCACGGTTATCACCTGGATTCCAAACAAACTTAAGTTCAGGTGTACGGATAGCGCGAATGCCAAACCAAGAGCCGTTGTACCACTCATACGCATACAAGGCAGTATCGGGTTGTCCGGCCTCTGCTTTATCTCCATCGGTCATTAAAGGAGTTAAGTTATGCCCATCTAGCTCACCGTCAAGTTGTAACCCCATCCAATCAGCTACAGTGGGCGTCACATCTAACAATGAGACTTGGCGGTTGACAATTTTAGGAACTAAATGCGGGTTACGTATCAATAGAGGCATACGCATAAGTTCATCGTAAGCATATGGCCCTTTGTCATATAGACCATGTTCACCTAACATACTGCCCTGGTCGCCCAGCAACACTATGTGTAGGTCGTCATAAATACCTTCTTGTTTAGCGGTTTCGATTAACTCTCCTACAATACGGTCAACCATTGCAATAGCACCGTAATAGAAAGACCTGGATTTACGCCAATCCATATCACTCATGTGGCCAACATCATGCCACGGCCACCAAATACCGTCTTGAGCTAAGGGTTTATTGACTCGTTTAGCTAGATGGTTTTTCGGTAATTCAAGTTTTGCAGGATCGTACATGCTGGCATAAGGCTCAGGCACTCGGTAAGCTGGATGTGGCTGATTAAAACTCACCACCCCAAAGAAAGGACGATCGTCTTTGGCCATTTTTCTCAACATTTCTTTACCATAAACCACTTTTTTGTAGGCTTCGGTATCTTCATATGTACCGTCTAAGGTAATGAAATATTCGTGTTTTTCACCATTTTCATCTGTCTTACCTGCATAGTACCCCTCTACTTGTGGGACCTTCGAATAAGGCGTATAAACTCGCGAAAAACGTTCCTTGGGTTCATGACCTTGGCCTTCATCAAATTCAGCTCCGCGCAATTCAGTACCTCTAGCGCCTAAATGCCACTTACCCACATGGCCGACAAAATAGCCTGCTTCCGAAGCACTTTTAATTAAGCCGCCTTCTTTCAAATCAAGCTCAGCTAAACGAGTGTGGTACAACTCAACATTATCATCTAACCCTGTTTTATGGCCCCAACGACCGGTATACATAGCAGCCCGCGAAGGTGAACATAAACCAGTAGTGGTCATCGCATTATCAAAACGTGTCGATTCAGCGGCAAGAGCATCGATGTTCGGAGTATGCACTGGGCCACCACGATATGAAAACGTGTCAAAACGCATATCATCAAACATTAGAATGAGTACATTTGGTTTATTTTCCTGCTTTACACCTGCTGTGACTTGGGTGTTTAAGTCAGCAGCATGACACGCCGCTTGGCTCAATATACAGATTGCCAGTAAAGATCGTTTTATTACACTGAAGCTCATATCCTTCGCCCTATAAATTACTAATTTTTGAATCATACAACTCATTTAAATCTATAAATTCAACACTCATTAATATGAGACCTATTTAAACATACTACGTTTAAAAGTAAAACCAAAATTACAACAAACAAAAAACGGACAGTTAACATTTGCCTTATTGATTGGAGACTATCCTGAGAATCGATAAATAATGATCTAAAAGGATTAAGTTATTTCTAACAATAAATTCTACAAGCTGATTGACGGCATGCCAAAATAGATGAGAATACTATTCTTGTTAAATTAATCTGAACTTGGGATAAATTAAGGAAAATTATGTCTCTGCTATTTATTGTCATTATCACCACCCTTTTAGCTGGCTTAGCTATGCCATTGGGTGCGTTTGTTGCCCATAGAATAAAGTTTAAAAAACGTTTATATGACCAAGAGTTTAGACATACTGTAAGCGCTTTTGGGGGTGGCGCATTATTGTCAGCGGTAGCTTTAGTACTGGTACCAGAAGGAATAGAAACCCTAGCGCCATTAGCTGCTTGCTCTTGGCTTATCGTAGGTGGGTTAAGTTTTATGCTGCTGGATATTTTCCTCAACAAAATGAATACCCCAGCGAGCCAACTTGCCGCTATGCTTGCTGATTTTATTCCTGAATCAATTGCTTTAGGTGCAGCTTTTGCAACCGGCAACAGTCATGCATTTTTACTGGCAGCTTTAATCGCATTACAAAATTTACCCGAAGGTTTTAGTGCCTACACAGAACTAAGCTCATCTTCGGTTTTTAAAGCCACAAAAATTATAAAGGTCTTTGCATTAATGGCCATACTCGGTCCAATTGCCGCAGTGACTGGCTTTTTATGGTTAGCTGAATCACCACAAATTGTAGCAGCTGTGATGCTGTTTGCTTCGGGCGGTATTTTGTATGCTATTTTTCAAGATTTGGCGCCACAAGTAAAATTAGAAAAACATTGGGCTCCACCTATGGGCGCCGTGTTTGGTTTTGTTTTAGGTATGTTGGGCTTAATGTTAACTTCAGCATAAAGCACCACAACAATTCTATTTATAGCTTATCCACATAGTGATCATTTTAAGGAAATATTTATAGTACTAAGTTAAGCAAAGCTTCTATATAATCACAATAATTGTCAACAATAAACATTCGTCCTTTATGAAAAAATTCCCCCCCTTTCGTTTAGTGATCATCAGCCTGTTAATGCCATTTGTCTGTTATAGCGCTGACCAACGCCCCAATATTTTAGTGATTTTATCTGATGATTCCGGTTATACCGATTTAGGTAGTTTTGGGGGAGAAATAGACACGCCAAACCTGGATCAGTTAGCCGCAGGTGGTCTTCGTTTTAGTTCATTCTACAGCAATGCTAGATGTAGCCCCACTCGGGCCTCTTTACTAACCGGTGTTGATGCCGCACATGTGGGTTTTGGCGGAGGTGTAGTGGGTGATTGGGTACGAGAAATGCCATTTAAAGCACACCGCGGACGTCTACCCTATGAACAACCGTTAATTTCAGAATTACTTGGTGCCAATGGTTACCAAACCTTGATGGCAGGAAAGTGGCACTTAGGTGGTAGTTACATCAAAGAGCACAAAAAACAAATGAGTCCAGCATGGATAAAAACCCATCCGGGTATGGAATTAACCGGATATGAAATGGAACAGGATTACTTAGGTTTACCACCACAACGTGGATTTGATAAAAGTTTTGTGTTTCACGGTGCACAAGGTAATTTGTTTTTTACTCCAAAAGATAAACACCAATATTATGAAGGCAATCAGGTCGCGAAATTAAACTACGATTATCACTATAATATGCGTTGTTATAGCAAGACCCTATTTAATAAACAAAGATATGGCGGTTGTGACGGTAAGTCGGCAAAAGCATTTTACGCAACCGATGGTATGACAGACCGCGCAATTGACATGATTAAAAGGGCCTCTGGACAAGAACCCCCCTTTTTTATGTACGCGGCTTACCGCGCCCCTCATAAACCATTACAAGCCCCAGAAGAACTCGTACAAAAGTATCTAAAACGTTATGCCGATTTACAAAAAATAGCCGATGACCGCCATCAAGGCCTTGTGAATAAAGGGTTATTTCCTAAAGACGTAAAATTTGTCAACAACAACAGCTTATGGACCAAACAAGATCCAGAAAAAATCGAACAGTTTCGCCTGCAATCAGCGGTACACGCAGCTATGGTTGAAAAGATAGATGAAAATGTGGGCAAACTCATTCAGGGCTTAAAAGACAGTGGCGAGTATGACAACACTTTGATTTTTTTCTTTTCAGATAACGGCGCAGCAGCTCACATAGGAGACCTAATGAACACTCCCTATAAAGGCGTGAAAGCCTTATTGTGGGAAGGCGGAGCGCGCGCGCATGCCATTGCTAGTTGGCCAGGTGTAATGGTCAACTAATTTCGGAGAGATTTTAAGCCGCATTTTTAAGTTCATTATATTTCTGATGTGGTGTCATATAATCTAAGACAGAATGTCGACGTTTATAGTTGTAAAACTGAATATATTGTTCAACTTCGCATATCACTGATTGATGGTTTAAAAATGAAAGGTGATTCAGTCTCTCCGTTTTTAAACTTCTAAAAAAACGCTCCATAACGGCGTTGTCCCAACAATTTCCACGGCGACTCATACTAGGTGTGATATCTAATTGAGCAAGCCGTTCTCTAAATGATATAGCTGAATACTGGACACCTTGATCTGAATGGAACATTAACTTATGTGTGTTGGGTGCTTGACGTTTTATTGCATTATTCAATGCTGTTTTTGTCAATTCCGCGTTAGGCTTTGTCGATAATGCATAACCCACGATTTCTTTAGTTGATAGATCTAAGACACATGCTAAATAGCTCCAGCCATGATGATGTCTGATATAGGTTATATCGCCAACCCAATGAGTATTATAGGTATCAGGACTAAACTGTCGCTTGAGTAAATTGGGCGCATATTTATGTTCAACACCTGAATCTGGATAATAATGTTTCTTCTTAGGCCTAATCGCCTTTATGTTTAGTTTTTTCATGAGTGTAGCCGTTTTATATAAACCAATGTTGTGGTCTAGCGCATTCAGTTCAACCTGCATTCTGCGCTTACCATAAGTATTTCCTGTCACTTCTGCTATCGACTGAATCGATGATGCAATATCATCGCTATTAGGAGGCCTAGGGTGGTAATAATAACGGCTACTACTCACTTCAAATAAACGACATAACTCGGTGGTGGTATAGCCAAGTTGAGCTTTCTTCATTTCTTTCATTACATTAAGTCTGGATTGTTGCGTATGAAGAAAGCGGTGGCTTTTTTTAATATTTCATTATCCCTTAATGCTCGCTTAAGTTGCGTTTCTAACGCTTGGATCCTTTGCTGCTCATCTGTTAATGCCTTGGTGTTTTCTGGTGTAACACCCTGCAACTCAGATTGATATTGACGCTTCCAACGTGATACGGCTGATCTGCCTGCACCTGATATTTCTTCAACCTGTTTATTGGTATACCCATCTTCTACCATCAATTTGGCGTATTCTAATTTCTGTTTCGGGGTGAAGGTTACTTTTGCTTTTCTAGTCATGTTAATACCTACGAGATTTTGTTTATTTTAAGCTATAAATCTCTCCAGTTTCATTAAACCATTACAAGGTGTTATCAAACCCGGTACCATTTCTGATGATCTAGTTTGGGTGGGCGATATTGTGCCAACCTTGTTAGATATTACTAATACAGAGTTCCCTGAAAAATTCCACGATGCAGTTCCAAGAAAACCCGATGGACGCAGCATAGTCGCCACTCTCAAAGGCCAAACTATGTCACCACCTGAAGCCATATATTTTAATGACAAAGGCCAACAGAGTTTGATATATCAAGGCCGCTGGAAACTACTTATTGAAGCAGGTTGGTACTTACAAACCTTAGCTGCGCCAGGTATTAATTCCGAATTATACGATTTAAAAAGCGATCCGGGCGAAGCCAACAATCTGGCCAAAGACAAACCAGAACTAGTTAAAAAATTAACCGCGATGTGCGAGAAATGGAAAGCAGAAAACCAAATAGTGGATTACGCTGAGATCATTAAAATAAAGCCCCAAGATCCATATTAAAAACGACAATTAGAATAAACAGAATAGATATGAGGTCATTATATAAGCCAGACTATATTTGTGCATCGTAATATAATCAAGGAATGTTGAATCGAGCAAAGATATTGTTTATTCTGCTTTAATTATTTAATAGATTTTTACGGCGTCCAAATGGAGACAAGCATGCCTGAAGGACAATGTCGATTATGCAGCCATACTCTCAGTAAAACTTTTATCGACTTAGGAAAGTCACCATTATGCGAAACCTTCCTAACATCAAAACAGCTCAATGAAGAAGAACGATTTTACCCATTATTAACACAAGTATGTGAAAATTGTTTTTTAGTACAGATCGCACAGTTTGTTACCCCACAAGATATCTATTTTGAATATCCTTACTTTTCTTCTTTCTCAAAAAGTTGGTTAGAGCATGCGAGCAGTTATAGCAAGAGTGTTAAAACCCGATTTAAATTAAACAACAATTCACAGGTTGTAGAAATCGCTAGTAATGATGGCTATTTACTTCGTAACTTTGTTAACGCAAATATCCCATGCCTTGGTATTGAACCTGCCCAAAACGTTGCTAAATCGGCAATCGAAAACGGCATCCCCACTCTTATTAAATTTTTTGGGGTGAATACTGCGCAAGAGGTAGTGAATGATTTTGGCCAAGCCGATTTATTGGTAGGAAATAATGTACTAGCTCATGTACCTGATTTGATTGATTTTATTGCTGGAATGAAAATACTATTAAAACCTTATGGTGTGATCACAATGGAATTTCCTCATTTAATGCGCCTGATGGAAGATAGTCAATTTGACACCATTTATCATGAGCACTTCTCTTATTTTTCGTTTCTAACAGCCCAGCGCGCATTTGCTGAACATGGCCTCACTATTTTTGATGTAGAAGAATTACACACTCATGGTGGTTCCTTACGTATATTTGCTAAACACCAAGAATATCTAGAGCTAGCGGTTACACCTGCGGTTAATCAATTACTAGATAAAGAAATAAAGTTTGGATTAAACCAACTCAAAACCTACTTACATTTTGAAAAACAATCCTGTGAAACAAAATACACTCTTTTAGACTTTTTAATTTCTGCCAAAAGAGCCGGAAAAATAGTTGTTGGTTATGGTGCGCCAGGAAAAGGAAATACTTTATTAAACTATTGTGGAATTAGAAAAGATCTCCTTGAATATACAGTAGATTTGAATCCTCTAAAACAGGGAAAATTTACCCCTGGAACACATATTCCAATTCATGCACCCGAGCACATTTTTGCAACTCGACCCGATTATGTATTGATATTACCTTGGAATTTAGCTGAAGAAATTAGTCAACAAATGACAGGGATACGTGAATGGGGTGGTCAATTTGTTGTACCAATCCCCGCAGTCAGAATTTTTTAAGGTGACAAAATGAATGTTTTAATAACAGGTACAGAAGGTTATATTGGGACGCGTTTAGCATCTTGGTTATTGGCCGATAACCACACTGTAACGGGCTTGGATACTGGCTTCTATCGAGAAGGTACCCTTTATCATAACCCTATTGAACAACCTGAATTAATATCTACCAAATGTACAGATTTAAGATATATCAAAGCTGCCTATCTAGCACAATTTGATGCAATTATTCACCTTGCTGAACTGTCCAACGATCCTCTAGGTGAGCACAACCCAGAAGTCACTTATGAGATAAATCATTTAGGCAGTGTGCACCTTGCTCAAGCAGCACGTAAAGCTGGGGTAAAACGATTTATATATGCATCATCTTGCAGCGTTTATGGTGCGGCGCAAACAGATTTTGTCGATGAATTATCACCTGTTAATCCTCAAACTGCCTACGCCAGATGTAAAACTATGGTTGAAAAAGACCTGATATCTATGGCTAGTAATGACTTTAGTGTAGTTTTTTTACGCAATGCAACGGCTTATGGCCCATCTCCAAGAATGCGATTTGATATAGTACTTAACGACTTATGTGCTTTAGCTTGGACCAAAAAGAAAATTGCCATGTTAAGTGACGGCAGCCCTTGGCGACCTATTGTTCACATTGAAGATATATGCGAAGCAATGAGGTGTGCCTTGATAGCACCGATAACCTCTGTAAATGGCGAAATTTTCAATGTAGGGCACAGCGACGAAAACTATCGAATTCGTGACATCGCAAATATGATTGCATCTGTATTCACCGATTGCCAAGTCACTTCAGGTCCGACGAGCGGAGATAACCGCAGTTATCGCGTTTCATTTGAAAAAATAAAAAATCAATTACCTGGTTTTAAATGTAAATGGCAAGCGAAAGATGGAGTAATAGAGCTAAAGCATTTATTTGAGCGCATTGATATGCACGAAAGTATGTATCAATTTAGAGCATTCACTCGCTTGAACCAACTGACCTACTTACAACAAACAAATCAAGTAGACGAAAAATTATTTTGGTTAAATAAATGAAGATATCAACAACGCCTATCAAAGATTTATTGCTTATCACAAGCGATGCATATATCGATAATAGAGGTTCTTTTTCTCGTGTGTGGTGTGCAGAAGCGTTCGAAAAGCAACAGCTAAAAACACAGTTTGTACAATCTAGTATTTGCCATAATGATAAAAAAGGCACCATACGGGGGCTTCACTTTCAATGGCCACCATCAAACGAAGGTAAACTTGTGCGTTGTGTAAATGGTAGCGTTTATGATGTAGCTGTAGATTTAAGGCCAGATTCAGCTACTTTTACCCAGCACTTTGCTTTGACCTTAAATAGCGCACAAAATAATGCCTTATACATTCCAGCAGGGTTTGCACATGGCTATCAAACCTTAGTCGATAATAGTCTGCTTTTATATATGATGTCAGACACTTACCAACCAAAATTAGCGGGTGGGGTTCACTATAACGATAAAACATTCGCAATAGATTGGCCTCTGCCAATCACCCGTATATCAGAGCGGGATGAGAACAATCTTGATTTCGACATGAATTTCTATATATCCAAGTATAATCAAGCGAATACTCGTGATCTTTAATTAACCCATAACAAAAGTTGTACATAACTGATGTCCATTATCGATATGAAAAACATTAATCAATTGCTTTGTATTGGAGCACACTGTGACGATATAGAAATAGGCGCTGGCGGCACCATAATGCGGTTGATTAAAGAGAATCCTATGCTCAATATTCACTGGGTAATATTGACTGGTGCAGATCCAGTTAGAGCTGAAGAAGCGAAACAATCGGCAGCTCTATTTACTGATAACTGTCACAATGTACAAATAGAAATACTCGGTTTCAAAGATGCATTTTTACCTTCACAAAGCACCGAACTTAAACATGAATTTGAGCGCTTAAAACACTCTTTTTCACCAGATCTAATTTTCACACACTACAGCAATGACAGACATCAGGATCATCGAATTGCCGCCGAACTAACATGGAATACATGGCGCAATCACACTATCCTTGAATACGAAATATTGAAATGGGATGGTGATCTTGGTCAACCAAATATTTTTATGCCAGTAAGCCAAAAACACGTTGATAGTAAAGTTGATAATATATATCAGATATTTAAAACCCAACACGGTCGCCAATGGTTTGAGAAGGAGACGTTTCGTTCCTTAATGAGAGTAAGGGGCGTCGAGTGTAACGCTAAATATGCTGAAGCCTTTTATGCTAGGAAAGTAGTTTGGTAGCCTAACGCCACCATACTCGCCAATATTTTAATTTTTCTGTTACCAGCTTATCAAAAATAATTTTATCTTTTAATGTATCCATACAAGCCCAGAAGCCTGTATGCGGATAAGCTAATAATTTTTGTTTACTAATCAGCCTCTTAAATGGTGCTTCTACCAGTTCTTCGCCCTCTTTAATATAACTAAAGATATTTTCCCTGAGTATAAAAAACCCTCCGTTTATCCAAAAATCTGATTCATTAGCCGGACAAATATCATCGACTAAATTGTTCGCATCCATTGAAACAGCATGGAAACTATTAGTCGGTTTAACACTTGCGAAGCTCGCAATTGCATCATTTTTGTGAAAATAGTCGATATAGTCATTAAGCGGTAAGTCTGACAAGCCGTCGCTGTAATTTGCCATAAAGACACTTTCAGAAGTTAAAAATGGTCGCACTAAACAAAGACGTTGAGCAATATTAGATTCTAGTCCTGTCTCTACCAATCTAATTTGCCAGTCATTACCTTCTTCTTGCTTGAGAGTGACGAGATCCTCACACACTGAACCACCAGCTAGTTGCACTTGGTCAACAAAGTACTGTTTTATGATATGACCTTTGTAGCCTAAGCAAAGTATGAATTCATTATGTCCAAAATGTGCATAATATTGCATCAAATGCCACAGAATAGGTCGGTCACCGATCACCACCATAGACTTAGGTACCGTTTCTGTATATTCACGCAGTCTAGAACCTAATCCTCCGCAGAAAAACACTACTTTCATTTGAAATCCTTATCGGCCTTAATTAATTGTGTCGTTAAACATAAGCTAGTCATATTGCCTCATTAAGCAGACCTTTATCTAACAACACTTGCGCAATCTGCGTGAGTTGCTCAAATAAAATTCCTGACTTTATTGCTATGTCTAATAAACTCTTAGTACCATCAGCAAGGTTGAGTATCCACAAAATGGCCATTTGTGATTCACGACTTTCTTGTAAACCACCGATTGATGAATATAACCCATACTTTGATAACTGGGGTTCACCTTTTGCTTGGGTATTAACGTAGTAGCGATTATTTTCAAGAATATCGATAATATTAATACAGGTTTTCATAGATTTTTCGAGTTGTTGAGCATCCACAAAACTCAAATTATCATTTGAAGTATGATATTCGGCAAAGGTTCCAAACGGACTTCTTGATAAACGTCCCACAGCTAAATCAAAACCAGGTGAACAATATTGTCGCTCATCATAACCATAAGGTGAGAAGTCAAATATTTGATGTGAGGCTTGTTGAGCTAGAACATAGCTGGCAACTTTGTCAATTTCTGCATTATGTTGTCGGCTGCGTTTGTAGGTCAAACCAGCTGAATCGCCTAATCCAGTTAACACTAATCCATGCTTAATATTGGCAACCTGATCCTCGTGTGAGGCTAACCAAGTAATGGCCCCTATGGTGCCAGGAATAAAAAGCACGCGGTAGGAATAATAAAGTGATTGTTCACTTAAAAACTTGGCTAAAAAGGCCGCTACCGATATGCCGGACAAATTATCATTCGCTAAAGAAGGGTGACAAATATGGGTAGAAATTAACACTTCTTGTTTTGACTGCCCCGGAATAAGCAGTTCGCCATAAGTTAATGCGCCCTTTGTCAAACTAGCGTCAATACAAACTTCATATTCACCATCAGGCATTGCATCAAGTTGATTTTGAGTTAAACAAAACCCCCAACTTTCTTTATAATAAGATGTACGATAAGGGATAACATTTGGTTGTTCTGGCAATGTAAAAATATGTTCTTTGAGTTCATCAAGGCTTAACAAACCTGAGAAAGGTATACTGTAATTCAGCACATGTAAGTTAGATTGATGAAAATCTACGATTCGATTTCCATGTATATCTTTTACATAAGCATCGTAAATATTCCACTCCCGAGGCACAGACCAATCCAATACCTGTGTGCCACTTGGTACTTCAATTACCTCAAGATCGATCAATTTATTGATGATCATTAATGTCTGACGTACACCATTACCAGTAATACTTCGACAAATGGGAAATAGCTCCTCCACTAAAGCAAAAAGCTTCTTGCCTAGTCGCTGTTCACTTGTTTGTTCATAGAGCTTTTTTACTAGCATATTTGTTCCATTATTTATTGGCCATTGATTAAACGACAATTCAAGATTGAGAATTTTTATACCAATTGATAGTTTCAATTAAGCCTTGATCAATATTAACTTTGGGTTGCCAGTCTAAAAGCTCATTTGATTCCATCACGTTAGCTAAAACTTGTTGCTCGTTCATTCTGTCAGGAAGATCGCCTATTGATGGCTGAAGATGAGGCGCCGAATGGAGCAATATTTTTTCAACAAGTTCTAACACTGTATGAAATTTTCCAGACCCTATATCTATTGTTTTCCCCAAAATATCAGACGTTGTCCCTAGTTTTAATAGACCGTCAATAACATCATCAACAAAGATCCAATCAATTTTGCGTTTTCCGCTAGTAATTTGTGGTGACTCATTAGCCAATGCACTAAGGATTGTATGGGGTACTAATTTCTTTTTATCATTTTGCCTTGGACCATACACCATAAACACTCGAGCAATCACAACCGGCAAATCATATAGCGAATGAAACATTCGTGAATATGCACTGGCTGCATATTTTGCAGCAGCGTAAGGAGAACAAGGCACTGATTCTTTACTTTCAGATGTAGGTTCTTCTTGGGAGTTAGTCAGCACCAAGCGTTTAAGCGAAGACAATTGGTTAGAGGCTTTTAATATATTGACCGTAGCAATAAGGTTGTTTTCTAACGTTGTTTGGACAAAATCAACCTGACGATTACCATCTACTTTAGCGGCTAAATGAAAAATATACTCGGGTTGCAGAGCTTGAATAACATTTGAGATGGCTGCGGAGTCACTTACATCTAGCTTTACCCAATTAATTTGAATGTCAGCAGGTAAGTTACGCCAATAAGTGCCCGTTATTTCAGCCCCTAACTCAAGCAGCTTAGAACATAAGTGGCTGCCTATAAATCCATTCGCACCGGTAATAAAAACCTTGGCTGATTTGTATAAAATGTCAGATTTCATCTTGCTCATTTAACACATAATTTAGCTTGAGATAATAGAGCATGAACCGGTTCCTTAAGGTCGTATAATACGCTTAATTTTTCTAAATAAGTCATATCGAAGCAATGCAATACGATTTAACAAATATAGATATATTATTAGTTTTTCTTTGGTACTAATAGCTGACTTTCCAGTGCTAACAAACCGATATGTGTGTAAATTCAGTCTCGCGTATAGACTCGGACCCATTTGCATTTTTTTTAGCTTTGCAGTTTCTTTGGTCATTAATAAACTAGCAGTTTGTGCATCATGACGCCGAACAAAGAGGCGTTCTCGAACTTCAAAAAATTTACCTAATAAAGACAACTCAGCCACCATACTTATATCCGAACCAGGGAAATGCCTATGTAAGCTTGTCTGGCGTAAAGCACTCACTCTAATTATGCCATGCATAATATTGTTTAGTTTTTCACGATTTAAGTATTTAATAAATCGATGTGAAGGTCGTTCATCTTCTATATTCAAGTCATCGAAATATTCTATTGCCGATTCAAACCCCATATAATCAGTGGTTAACAAGAAAGCTTGTGGGTAGGCAATAACCACATCTGGTCGACTATCAAGCACCTCTATACACTTTTCAAAAAAGCCAGGCAGACAGAAGTCACTATCCGCAGCCCATTTAAAATATTGCCCTGAAGACAACTCGAAAGCCTTATTAAAGTTTCTAAACACACCAATATTTTGCTGGTTTCTTACGTATTTAACCCGCTTGTCTATTGCAGCAAAATGTTTACATAAAGGCTCAGTTTCGTCATTTGAGGCATTATCTACAATGATTAGCTCAATATCTTGAAAACTTTGTTCCAGCATAGATTCTATTGCATCCACAATCCATCGAGCCCCGTTATATACAGGGAGACCAATACTTAATTGAGGTACATTTTGTGATGCTTTTGATAAAGAGGTGCTTCCCAAGAAACAATCCTTTGTTAGTTCTGTTATTTAATAAATAATAATATTTGAAAGTCACAGAATAATAATAAGTGATCAAAGTAAATAGTAAACAATCTGCTTTATGCATTCAAGTTTACCCAGTTCTATTTTATCTAAGCCCCACAAAACACGAATTATGCCTTCGGACCGTTTTGTTTAATCTTTTTATTTTGTATACTCAAACATAGTTGTTGCTAATTACCTGTAATATTTCAACTAATCGCTATTTCAGAAGCGGAGAACAGACAAGTTATGCCTAAACATATTACTGCAAAGCCTGAATTTACCGTTACCCAAATCGCAAAAACAACTAAAGCCCCTTCATGGCATATTGCCATTTTTGCACACAATGAAGTCACAACAATTGATGCAGCTATGCAAAGTGTTGCATCTGCTACAGCAGGCAAAGATGCAGCTGTTTATGTGCTGGCTAACGGCTGTAAGGACTCTACAGCAAGTTTAGTGAAACAAAATAATGCTCAGTTAGAAAACCTTTACATACTCGAAACATCCGTTGCAGATAAAGCAAATGCTTGGAATTTATTTGTGCATAGACTTTTAACAACCAATCATACACATGAAAACCATACCTACTTTTTTATGGACGGTGATGTTATTTGTAATTCAGATACGTTCTCGCTGTTAGCTGAAGAATTTAATTTAGTTGAACGAGCAGAAGCCGTTGGAGCTATGCCTGCCAATGGCCGAGACCGAGACGCATGGCGACGAAGAATGGTTTCGTCAAATATGTTGGCTGGAAATTGTTATGCGTTACGTGGCCGGCTTGTAAAATATTTACAGCTTGAAAAAATACTTATTCCTATTGGGTTAATAGGCGAGGACTTTTTTGTCTCTTGGCTGGTGCAAAGCAATGTTTGGCGAAAAGAACAATTAGAGAATGAAGGAAACCGTTGCGTATTTCATAACAAAGCGGAATTTTCATTTCGGTCACTTTCGATATTTAAATTATCTGATTACTCTTTGTATATAAGACGCAAATGGCGCTACACCTTAAGAGGTATACAGCATCAAATGTTGCTTTTTTTAATGCATCAACGAGACGCAAAGCTTCCCGAAAATGTGATTCAGTTGTATAACTTGGTTCCCCCACCACCTCGATTAAAATGGCGAGGATTAGATACACCTTTCTGGATTTTAATAGTCGGCAAAATTAAACGATTACATAATTCAATTATCTTGTAGCAGCTTAGCTAAGGCTTTTTATCTGGTTATTATCTGTGTCATTTCACCTTTTTTAAATTGTTTAATTTCAGCTAAATCAGCTTTATACAACAAAGGTGCACTGTTATTTCTATAGGCCTGTAAATAATAACGTGTTGGCCATGCATGAGGTGGAACATCCGCATCTTTAGTTGTTTGTTGTTGTGTCACATCAAAGGTATACGAATTAGCTAAGGCTTGGTTGCTGCCAGGTACAGTGTCTCGGGTATCGATATAGTTATCACTAAAATCCCCACAACTGCCAAAATGCTCTATACCGTAATTCCAAAAGACTCCAGAATAAACAGACACAGGATCTAAATAAGTAGTTTGCACCATAAGCTGTGGATTAACGGATTTTGCTCCTTCACAAATACCTAAAGTAATAAAAGAGCCACAACTATGACCAATAGCGTGAATAGCTTTTAGGCTAGGCATAGTCGCCAAATGTTTACCCATTTCGATGCCTATCTTTTTACCTGCAACCGAGCACATAAACACATTACTTGAGAATTTTTGCCAATCGATACTGTGATTTTGTTGTACAACATTAGCAAGTTGTGAGTAAGGCGAAGTTGCCATCAGCTGTTGTAGTTCATCACTCCAACTGGCTGTGGTGTCGTTCACACCATGGGCTGACAAAGTAATATATTCCACATTTTTGACCAAGGGAAATTCTGTAACAGAAGAAAAGTCCCGAGGCCAATAAACATAAATACTGATAGCTAATGAAATAACTACAAAGGGGATACCTGGCAATACAACCAGCCCCCAGAAAAGTAGGCGGATGAGTTTTTGTTTAGTTAGATAAAACACCAACTGAAGGTATCCAATGAATTGTTAAAGCGACTTAATATTGAACCACAAATAATACCGAAATAAAAAAACTTAACAAGAATGAAGGGATTTGAAGGCAGGTAAACTATCTACTTTTCACAGTTTTAAAATGCTTAGCCTGATATATTCTGCTTCCCTTTGTGCACACAGTGGTGAAATTATTTTGCTCTGATCTTTTGCTTCTTTGCAACTCGAACCTCGTAGCTGTCTTCTTCTGCTATTTCCTATCTACTGCTTTTTAAACTGCCACCGCTTTTACATATACCTTAGCCGCAGGATAAGAGCCCATGTTTTTTACTTTTGCTATTTGATTAATTTCATCAATAGCTTCGGCGACGGCTTTCTCAGCGAAGTGGCCTTGGATATCGATTAAAAAATTATATTGGCCAAATTCAATCTTGGTTGGCCTAGAGATAATAGACGTTAAGTTCACATTTCTGGATGCAAAAGAGGTTAACACCTCGGCTAATAAGCCGGGTCTATCATGATCATCAAATACTACTAAACTGGTTTTCCAATTAGCATTTTGACTAATATCAGCCGTTCTTTTTTCGTTACACAGCACTAAGAAACGAGTTTGATTATTTTTATAATCGTTGACGTTTTCAACCACATGCTTAAAGTCACCCAAGTCAAATGAGCCTGCCGGCACAATAGCTGCGCTATTGCCCCCGTGTTGTAACACCAGGTTCAAAGATTCAATATTACTTTGAGTAGAGATAATGTCTGCTTGAGTTAGAGTGTCGATATACTCTGCGCACTGCCCTTTCGCTACAAATTGCGCAAATAGTTTATCTACGCAGTCAACAGAGTCGGCGTTAGTGACAAAAGAAAAATGAATAGGTAAAACAATTTCAGACACTATAGTCAAATCACTATCAATCAGGTGATCCAGCACCAAAGAAACATAACCTTCTGAAAAATTTTCAATGGGTAATACAGCAATATCACAGCCCTGGCCTACCGAATCCAGTACCTTTTTTATGGTACTTAAATATTCAATTTCGTAGTCTGTGTCACAAGAGTCTATATATTTTAATGCTGCCGATTCAGAATAGGTGCCTTTAGGGCCAAGTGTTGCTAATTTATTCATATTTTTAGAAAAAGATTCCATCTAGTGGGACACAGCAGCCGGATGTTTTAATAGGTATAGAGACATAATTTAATCTCATTGCTTGCTGCTGTAAATGACACTAAAGGCATAATATATCTCACTAACTATATTATTCTGCGACGCCATGGGTAAAGCCAGCACTAAAGCCATGTTTTTTAGCCCAACTCTTTACCCCAACTCTTTACCCCAAAAATACAAAGCCGTAATAAATTTTACTGCACACCTGAATATTGTTGCAGTTGCATGTCTTTTTCCCAAGCCACTAACTTTTTGCTGAGCTTAGCCACTATTCTTGGATGTTGCTTCGACACATCATTTTTTTCGCCAATATCTCGTTTAATGTTGTACAACTTAATGGTACCACTGCGATAGGCCAGTAATTTCCAATCGCCTTCCCTTACCGAGGCATATAAATCTTGATAAGCGCGATAACCGTATAAAGGTTCGCCACGTAGCAATGTATCGTTTTGTTTAATGGTCGTTAACAACGACACACCATCTAGGTTGTGATATTGACTAGGATCACCACCGGCTAGCTCTACTAAAGTCGGAAATAAATCAGTGGATTGCACTAAACTCTTATTGGTAGTGCCCGCTTTTGTCACACCCGGCCAACTGATAATAAAGGGGACTCGCGCACCACCTTCGTATAAGGTGTCGACCATTTTGCCACCATGAAAAGGTTTGTTTTCAAATATGCCGCCTTGGTCTGACAAGAAAATAATCACAGTATTTTTATCCAAACCCTTTTCTGCAAGGGCGGCCCGTACTCTTCCAATCGACTCATCGATACCACTCACCAAAGCGGCGTGTTGTGCGTAGTTACCCGTTAAACCTTTTTGTTCAAAATGCTTGACGAGATCTTTACGGCCTTGAAAGGGTGTATGAATAGCGTAGTACCACATAGACAACATAAAGGGTTTTGCCTGATCATATGTATTGATAAAGGCTACCGCATCATCAGTTAATTGGTCGGTTAGATAACGGTCTTTTACCTCTTTGTACACCTCGGAATGTTTAAAGTAGGGTGGGTAATAAGAATGGGGATGCCCCCAGTTTGATGCTCCAATTTCTTTATCGAAACCTTGATCGATTGGATGATACCCTTCGTGACCTAAATGCCATTTTCCCACAAACATATTGTAGTAGCCTTGTTGTTTCAGGGCCTCTGCGTAAGTGACATATTCGGTATCTAACCAATTCACACTGGGCACTTGTGCAGGATCTTTCGCCCAAAGGTTATGGCTTGTTTCAGTACGGCCGTATTTATCAAAACCAAATTCTTTAGTTTGCGGAATATGCCTAGGCATACCAATACGGGCCGGATGTAGCCCGGTTAACAGTGTAGCGCGACTTGGACTACATGTAGGCGTCGGAATGTAAGCATTTTCAAACTCTAGTCCGTCTAAGGCAATTTTATCGATATTAGGAGTTTCATAAACAGGATCTCTTAAAGTACGAGATGACCAGCCCATATCATCAGCAAAAAACAGCACAATATTTGGTTGGGTCTGTGCTTTGCTTAAGCTGGTCGCGGCTTGACTAACTGAACTTGTTGTCAATGCTAAGGCAATAGCTACTTTAATTAATCTTGTTATATAATTTTTCACATTCTTTCTCTTTTTAAATGGGTGACGCAATTGCATCAATTGGCAATTGAACCGTCATCTTTTAAGGTTTTTTGGCTATGGGCATCTGCTTTGACCGCCATAACCTTATCCCCTTGATAACTATTGTTTTTTAATACTAGGTTATTGCTATGCATAAACTCAAATAATGGACGATTTGGGTGCAACACTGGTTTATCTATTGATTGTTCGATGGTGTTGTTTTGGATCAATAAACCATCCACTCGGTCCGCCCACACAATGCGCGTACCAAAGGTTTTAATAGTGTTATTTTCAAAACGTATGTTCTTATCGAAAACCTCGGTTTGATCAAAGGTTTTGCCTAATCGAGGGGTAATGTATAACACCGCATGCTCAGCCCCAGCATAAGCCACGTCTTCGAACACATTGTTGCGTATGGTCACGTCTTCTACTATGCCTGATTCAAACCAAAAGTAACTTTCACCCCGGAAAAAAATTGACGACATCATGGAAGAGAAGTGATTGTTTTCTATGACCGTTTTTAATGGTGTTTTTAACACTATATTACGCGCTCTATGGTCACGAATAGTCGTCCCGCGCATGGTAAATGTTGGATTCCAGGTTTTGTTTTCTAACAAATCCCCTGGCTTAATTTGTGTCGGTAATGCTTTGGTAAAACTCAGCTCAGTGTATTTTTCGTTAAGCATCCGTACTTTTTCAACCGTTGCTACACTGGCTCGTTTAACACTAGGCTGATGCACAAACCACATTTCATCGCCTACTCCAGCGAACTCAAATCCCATCTGTTCAAAATGGCCAAATTTAACTAACAGAGTTTTGTCATCTACGATTTTATCGACTACGGCATAAGTACCATGCACATTGGTGCCGTCGTCTAACATATTTTCGAAACGGCTATTTTCAATCAATATGTCACCTTTACAATTTGCAAAATGGGTAGCATCTGCGGTAGACGATATTAACCGTTGAGCGCCTTCTCTAAGGTAAACGCCTGAGTTTAGTATTTTGATGTTTTCACTACGCTCGAATAAAAAGCCCATACCTAAAGCGTGATGAATTGTGACATTGTCAAATACCACATTATGTGAGTTTTTCACCTGAAAGGCCGGAGCATAGCGGTCGTTATGGCGATCGCCTTTAGAACTAGTGAGTGAGCCAACAGGGGGATAACGCTTTGATTTTTCGTGAATACGTAAAACTCCCTTACCTAAACTTTCTACTTTAGTCGGCTCGCTGTGTCGATCAAACCCGCCGTGCACAACCCGTTTTTGTTCTTTTTCAAAAGCCAGTGTTGAGCCCAAATAGGGATAATTAAAGCCATCTATATCAGGAAACAGTATTTTACCCTTAGCTAATTTCCAACTATGACTGCCGACCCAAGGTTTCACATCCATATAAGCTTGTTGTTGATTCACCGCCAGTACTTCAGCCACAAAAGTAAAAGGAATATCCCAGTCTATGGTTAGGTTATTCACAGTAACATTTTGGTTGTTATAAAGTTGAAAGGGAGCCGTTTGCCCATGGAAGATAAATTCAGAACCATTGCCTTCGATCTCTATGGATGCAAAACCAGATAAGGGGAATATAATCTTTTTAAGACCATTTCCATGATTCGTTACCGTACTATATCGGCTTAAGGCATATTCGGGAGAAAATTTATAAATACCTTTTTCAAAGACAAGTTTCACTTCATCTTCGGTCACTTTTTCTAAGGCTTGACGAATAACAGGTGTCATGTCATCTGCGCTTGCCGTGAAAACTAAAGTTTGTTTAGCAAACAATGTTGAACTAAAAATACTGCAGATACTGACTGCAAGCATCATTAATAACCGAATTAGACTAGAACTTGATTTCACTTATTTGACTCCTGTAATTATCCTTTCTGTCCAATTATGATTTTATTTGACAGACAAAAAAAGCAAAAAGGGATAACGTTATCCCTTTTGGCCAAAATAGTATCTGCTGAGTTAGCAAAAGTCTACAATTTGCTAACATCTTCACTACATTTCACTTTGGCTTTGGCCGATACAAATGAATAAATAGAGACCTGTCTAAATTGCCTTTATTGAAAGCTTTTACGATACAATTTTTCTATTTTGGTTAAATCTGGATGCTCTGGCCTAGGTAAATATTCTGGCCACTGTAAAGGCTGGTAAACTTGCTCACCGGGTAATTGCAACGTATCTTGATGATTTTTCCGATATTCAATACATTGTTGACTGACACAAGATTTACCCCATAAATCTAAGGTTTCTTTAATGGCAGTCTCAGACTCAGGGTAAGCACCTTTATCATCTGTGGTCACTATCCAGTCTTGCAATAGTTTTCTATGACGCAACAATTCTGAATTAAAATCACTATTCGTTGCTAAATTATTAATTTGATGGGGATCTTTTTGTATATCATATAATTCTTCAACAGGTTTAGTAGCATTAAAATAACGGGCTTGAACAGGGCTTAACTTCCCTTGCTTAAATAATCTAACTAACTCAAGACTAAAGGCTTTACTGTCTCGGTACTGAGGTTGATTACGAGGAATTTCGGGATGAAAATTACGTATATAGCGATATTGCTCTGTACGCACGGCACGTGAACGATCAAAACTAAAATCCATTCTATCTTTGGCTGAAATAACGTACTCACGGCCATTGAAATCATCAGCGAATATATTTCTACCGTCAAAATGTGCAGGAATAGGAATACCCGCAAGGCTTAAACTAGTAGCAGGTATATCTAAACCACTTATGAGATCATCACGCACCTTGCCCTTTTTACGAAGTAGATGGTTTCCAGCAGGCCAGTTCACAATAAAAGGCACCTTAACCCCACCTTCGTAGAGATCTTGCTTATGCCTTAATAAAATCATGCCATGATCCGAAAACCAAAACACAGCCGTATTTTCTAATAAACCGTTTTCATCAAGCTGAGCTAGAATATCTGCTAATTCTTTATCTGATTGTTCTTGAGTGGCATAGTGCTTGGCCCATTCTTTTCTATGTTCAGGAGCATCAGGATAATAAGGTGGCACTGTCATGTTATCTGGATTAATTCTATCGATGGCTTCTTTAGTGACCTTATGTTTACCACCTTTAAGCTGAATTTGGCCAAAAAATGGCTTGTCTTTAAGCGTTTTTGCCCAATCGAATTTTTCACCATCGTACGCCCCTTGCCAACCTTTAATACCTTGCTGAGCGTTATAAAGTTTGCTTCTGTCGTATTTAAAATTGTAATCGTCTTTACCAATATTAAAGGTTTGATAACCCACCTCTACAAATAACTCAGGGACCGTTTTGTATCCTTCAGGTAAAAAAATACCATTATAACGACTGCGGTTTGACCTGTGTTGGTGTAGTCCTAGGGTTGTTTGATACTGGCCTGTAATCAACGCTGAACGGGTCGCTGAACAAACCGGTCCAGGTTGTATCGTATTATTAAAACGCACGCCATTTTCGGCAAACTGTTTAATGGTTGGAGTATTAACTGTGTTATCACCATAAGCATTATTCCAAGCATTTTGATCTTCAATGTAAATCCACAAAATGTTAGGGGGCGTTTTCATTTTTTTTGCTGTTAATTCGTCAAGGGTTTGCTTTGATTGGGAGCAAGCAGTCAACCCTGCGAATACAAGTATAACCATCAATACTCTATACATAACGATACATTCCTTTTTCAAATTGCTACATGGATTGCTATTGATTGATAACGCCGATAAATTACTTTCAGTTAAATCTAGAGGCTGATTTTTTATTTAAATTAGGATAGTGGACTAATATTTTTGACCGATTTTCGTTCGACAAGTGTGGGCATAAACAGGTGGGTACGCTCAAAACTTTCGGGGGCCTCAGAGCTTAGTTGTAACGATAATTTAGTCCCATACTCTGCCATATCTACAATAGGATAACGAATAGTCGTTAAAGCAGGACGGCATATTCTGGCGATGTCTAAATCATCAAAACCAATAACAGATACATCATTTGGCACATTTTTACCCAAGTCAAACAGGGTATTCATTATCCCAATTGCCATTTCATCGTTGTAGGCAATAATGGCAGTAAACTCAGCACCTTTTGCATACAACTCCTTCACTGCGCTGACACAATATTCAAGCATGTTAAAGTTATCTATATGTTCAGGGTGAGGAAACAAAATATTCTGCTCTGGGATGGTAATACCTTTAGCGGCGAACCCTTGCTTAATCCCTTGAATGCGTTGTTCTTGATCTTGATTATTAGAATTAAAACTAACAATGGCTATCTGTGTGTGACCATTTTTATACAAATAATCTGCTGCGATACGCCCACCAGACACATTATCTAACCATACACATCGAGATGCGATACTCGGCATAAAACGATTAATAAAGACTAAGCCTGGAATATCTCTAGTTAATTCAGCAAAGGTTTCTTCATCACCAAATTTCGAATGTACTATGATGTTTTGACAACCATGCTCTTGCAAAGAATGAATTCCGTTGATTTCGGCTTGAGTGTCATTAAGTGAATTAAGAGTCATCACTTTAAAGCTATGCTTATTTGCCTCACGCTCTGCACCATGTGCAATACTGCCAAAAAAAGGTTTATGTAAAGCTGGGCTTACCACACCCACTAGTGCTGAGCGTCGACTTACTAATGCTCGGGCATTGGTATTAGGCCGATAACCCATTTCATCAATGACTTTTTGCACTTTAGCTCTGCACTTTATGCCGACTTTCCCCTGTCCCCGCACCACTCGGGAAACTGTCGAGGGAGAAACCCCTGCAACACGTGCCACATCTTTTATGGTTACCATAACAACTCTTCGCTGTGAGCCATTAAAACATGAGTTTTAGATGGAAATAATTTAGGGTAACGTTATCCCAAATCATCTGGGTATGCAAAATATTGCTAGATAACATTATTGTGAAAAGCCACTTTACGTTAATATATTGTTAATACCTTCTTTGTTATCTCTAAAATAAATAAGTCACGGCCAATCCATATGAAACCTAATAAGTGCGATAACAAGCATAAAGTATTTATCACACATAAATTTATATTAGGTTTAGGTTTTCTAGCGATTTTCTTTTCTCATCAAGGTATTGGTATTCTAGCAATCCCTTACTATCAAATGACCTTAGGCGTGGATCCATTTTTATTATCTATCGCCATCAAAACCCCTGTGCTGATTGCTAGTTTTCTTGCCCCTTGGGTTGGACAAATATCTGATAGATTACAAACCCCCATTGGCCGTAGACGGCCTTTCTTATTTGTTTTCCCTTGGCTGAGCTGTGTACTCTTTGGCCTTATTTAGATGGTACCTAGCGATTGGGATCACGATCAGCAGTTATTTTATTTTTCTGTTATGGCCTTATTATTCTATTTGTTTAGCGTGTGCTGGACAGTGCCCTTGAAATGTTTAGCCTACGAAGCTTCAAGCGATTCCCACGAAAGAACAAAACTGATGGGCTTTGTCACATATTTCTTGAAATTCGCCTCCATTTTTTACCATTGGCTTTTTCCTATTGCACAGCTAAGTATCTTTGGAGGTATAGTTATCGGCATACAATATGTAGGCTGGGGGGTCGCGTTAATCTTTATTGGTTTAATGGCCATGATCCCTGCTATTTTTATAAAAGAACGCCCCTATGCCCCCAGTAAAATCCAACAAAAAATGCCACTTTTGCAAAATATCAAAGGGGTGACAAAAACCAAAAACATGAAAATATTACTGGGTTTATTATTTCTACAACTGACCCTAGGCGGTTTTGCCGCCAGTATGGATTATTACGTATTGGTTTATCACATGAGTGGTGGTGATGTGGGCATAGGCGCAACATGGAAAGGTCTGTTATCAACCTCATATGCCCTAGTTGGCATCATAGCTATTCCTATAGTCATCCATGCATCAAAAAGGTTTGGTAAAGTTAATACCATGAAAAGCATTTATATATTAACTGCTATAGGTGGCGCATTAAAATGGTCTATTTATCAACCTGGTAGTGAATGGTTTTTAGTTGTAGATGCTTTATTTTGTAGCAGCATTTGGGTGGGTATAGGGGTGATAGTATCGGCTATGATTGCTGACCAAATTGATCATGACGAAGATGTGAATAACGTCAGACGAGAAGGAATCTTTGTCTCGTTGCAAAGCTGGATCATTTCTATTGCTGGGGCCATTGCGGTTATCAGTTCAGGCTTCACGCTCAATTTAATTGGTTTTGAAGCACTACAAGGAGCAGCTCAAAAAGACACCTCTATCTTAATGATGCGAATAATATTAGTGGCTGGTACTGTCGTTTCGGCCTTAGCGGGTTATGGGCTAATTAGTCAATATACACAAGTTAAGCGTACTTATTAACAAAAGCGGTTTAGCATTCTAATTCAATATTTGATTGCGTTGCCTCTTCAGTTAAATAAAATAAAGTAAAGACAACAACAAAAACAATCATATTGTCGACAATTAAATTTAGTCATTATAGTGTATAAGTTGCTGGTAATTTACCTTCAGAATAGTCCCAAGTAAAAAATCTAATAATAAAGGAAATACTCTTGAACCTTTTAAACCATAAATTAATCAAGCCAGTGCTTAGTGGCGCTCTATTAAGTTTGATTTTGCAAAGCTCGAATGCACTATCTGCACCGTCAGAAGGCCAACAGTTATTTGAAAGCATGTGTGCAACTTGCCATGCTAAAGACCTATCAGGCGGAGCTGGGTTTAATCTAAAAGATGAAACTTGGGTACATGGCGATCAACCCAGTCAAATTAAAGCTAATATTAAAAAAGGCTTTTCAAATGCGGGTATGCCTGCTTTTGGCGCTATTTATAATGACCAACAAATTAGCAGCATAGTTGACTACATATTATCTAAACGTCAAGGGTTAGCGAATCTCACCTACAAAATCTACCACCTTGATGAAAATGCTCCTGCTTCTTTTGCAATCATCAAAGATTTAAAAGTTCAAAAATCCGGTTCGTTAACTACCAATGTAATGGATTTTGCTTTACCTGAAGCTAAAAACTATATCATCGAATTTGCAGGTGACTTATATGCACCTCAAGAACAAGCAGGGCAAATTTTTGCCATGGTTTACAAAGAGCTTTTTGAGATAGAAATTGACGGCCAGATTATTAAACCTTCAAAGCAAGAATGGCTGCAAGTTGCTTGGCCTATTAAAGCGGGAAAACAACATATTAAAATTCGCTACTCTACCGTAGGAACTAACCCTAACAATAAAAAACAATTCGCATTTTTTGTCAATAACCAAGAACTCACGCAAAAGTTATTTGGCATCAGTATGCCAGGTAAACAATTTTTAAATAGCGCGACGGTTAATATCAAAGCCGATACGCAACCCCAAGTCGTACGCAAGAAAATCGTTAACTTGCCTACATCATCTATTGCCGTAGGTTTCCCAGAAAAAATAAACTATGCCTTTAACAGCAAAAATTGCGCTATCAATGGGGTGTGGACCGGTGATTTACTGAATATAGGTCCTAATATTGAAGGCAGAGGCAGAGACGGTGGGGTGATCCTTGGAGACTGGGTATTCCATTCACCACAAAGCATCTCTCCTGCCCAAGGCCAATGTGTATTTGATAAGTATAATCGCCAAGGCAATCCTAGTTTTGTTTACTACCTTGATAACAATCAGTACGCAGTAAAAGTAACAGCTGAAAGTGCCTCATCTTTAGTGCTCACTTATCAATTAATTAAAGGTAAAAATACTCAATTCACTCTTAATTTACCTGAATTAAAAAATGCAGAATTTACCAGTCAAGACGGTAGCATTGCCAACAATCAATTTAGTACTCAAGCCAAAATAGGTAAAACCTATGCTATTCATTTGACTTTGAAAGGGGGCAAATAATGAAATTTAAACAATCTATTATTACCTATAGTTTGATTGTAGCTGGCCTATTTAATGTCGCTGATGCAGCACAAACGAAATACATACCTAAAGGATATGAAATCAAAACCATAACCACGCCAGTGGATGTACGTTTTCATGCCACGGGTTTAGATGTAAATAAACAAGGCCATGTCTACGTTGCCACCCGCTTTGGTGATGTGTGGAAGTACCAAAACGATAGCTGGACAAAATTCGCCGACGGATTACACGAACCCACAGGTTTAATGTGTGACGGCGATGGCAGCATAGTCGTTGCCCAAAAACCAGAGTTAACCCGTTTAGTCGACTTAGATAAAGATGGTATAGCAGACGATTATATACGCTTAGCTGATGGATGGGAGTTTCATGATAACTACCACGAATTTAACTTTGCCCCAGTAAAAGACCAAGCTGGAAATTATTACGGTACCTTAAATTTAGGTCATGGAGTGCCAGACGCACTCGCCATAGGTGCCATGGACAGTGGTGGCGGTTACCGAGGTTGGGCCTATAAAGTTTCTACAGATGGAGAATTTATTCCTTTTGCTAACGGACTACGTTCACCAGCCGGTATTGGTATCAGTCCAGAGAATGAAATTTTCTATACCGATAACCAAGGTGATTGGGTAGAAACCTCTAAACTACACCTTTTAGAACAAGGAAAATTCTACGGCCATCCGGTATCTTTGCGAGATGACCCTGCTTTTGGTTTAGACAAAATTCGTGATAACAAATACAACTTTAAAATGTTTGACGACATGCGTGAAAAACCAGTGGTTTGGATACCCCATCAAGAAGTGGCTAATTCACCCGGTAACCCAGAGTGGGATGTGACTGAAGGAAAGTTTGGCCCTTTCGCTGGGCAAATATTTATTGGCGATCAAACTCAATCGAATCTATTTCGCGTTATTTTAGATAAAGTAAACGGTCAATACCAAGGCGCGGTGATCAATTTTATCGACGGTTTTCAAAGTGGCAATATAAGAGTGAAATTTGATCCGCAAGGCCAACTTTGGGTGGGGCAAACGGCTCGTGGTTGGTATTCAAAAGGAGGTAAACCTTTTGGCCTGCAAAAAGTGGTCTGGAATGGCGAAATGCCATTTGAATTATTAGATATGAAACTTACTAAAGGTGGTTTTAAATTAACCTTCACTGAGCCATTAAACGATGAAACAGTTATTGCCGAGCACTTTAAAGTACATGAATATAATTATTTATATACCAATAAATACGGTTCTGATAAGCACAATTTAAAAGACTTAACAGTGAGCAAAGTGACATTATCTAAAGATAAAAAATCAGCAGAAATTTCTTTAGATTTAACCGCAGGTAAAGTGGTTGTGATTAATTTTCCTGAATTACGTAATGCCAAAACCGACAAACCTTCTGTCACTACTGTGTATTACACTTTGAATCAGTTGCTGTAAATCAAACACTATTAACAGTACAGAGCATTAACAAAATAGGTGACCCAATTGGTCACCTTTTTTATTTGTTTACTTTTTCTTGGTAAATAACTTGGCTAATATAACGGTAATTAGCATAGGCACACCAATCAAAATAATCTCTTTAACAAAAGGTAATATATACCTTAATACCGCTGGAATACTTCGCCCCTCACCTTCTCCTTCTTCGCCACCATGAGAATAGCCCTGCAGATTAATTTGCTCTGCCCAACTTGATTGATCTAGGGTGATTAACAACAAGCTTATTAGGATAGAAATGGACAAAAGAACAAAAGCACGAGACTTCCAATTATGTTGTAAATATTTCATATTTTAGACTCCACTTCTCCTTTAGACTTGGCTGACATTTTTTTTGTTAGCTTAACAATCCAATCCCAATACAATGCTAAATGGATGCCTAACATAGGCATAATCAAAGTGGCAGAGTCATGATGGATCTTCGACCAAAAGTCTTGGATGTCTAGCCTGATATTCAAGTCTGGTAGTAAAGCCACAGACACTAAAAAACCGCTAACAGTAGCTAATAGCATCATTAAATAGATTACATAATTCCAAATAGCATTAAAACGCGCTCTAGCTGATACCTGTGAGAATAACAACTTAAAGCTACTTTTAATCCAATCCCAATGTAACAATAAATGAATAACAAAAGGGATGATAAAAAATAAACTCATCCACTCATGTAATGGTACCCCAGTCGCTTGAGGTGCAGACACCAACATAAAACTAATGAGCAATAACACATCCATTACATATCGGGTTTTCTGTAAACTTTGTTTCCAATTAGACACAAATAAAACCTCCTATTTATTAATATTCACGTTGGCCGCATTCCAAAGGAAATAACGAATGCTATATAAATCGCTATTATTTTATTTTTTTTGATTCCAATAAGCACTGGCATACAACAACCTTTTGTCATAGTGACAATGCTGATTCAAGTATGACTTTAATTGTCTAACAATACTGGCTTCTGCTGCAATAAAAATGGCTGTGTTATCTAAGTTTTCAGGCTCTGACTGCAAACCGGTTAAAAACTGCTCGGTTAATTTATCACCAGTCACCAACCAGTTTATTTCTATACCTTGGGGCGCAATCAGCGTTTGTATATCTAATGTGTCTGGCACCTGTATCCAAACTCGGCCTTGAGCATTTTCAGGCAATAACTCTAAAGTCGCAGCTATAGCGGGTAAGGCAGTGATATCACCAAAAAATAAATGCCTATCAGCGTGTAAATCAGTATGTTTGGTATCGCCACCAGATCCAGCTATTCCTAAATGATCGCCTGGCTGTGCATTTAGCGCCCAATTACTGGCTAAACCTTGGTGATCATTTACCGCAAAATCTAAGGTTAGTTGTAAGTTTTGCTTATCGAATGCCCTGACTGTATAAGAACGCATCCATTTCTTAAATCCAAAGTACAAACCTAACCTAGGCATTTTATTGACGTCATTAGGATCAGGAAAAATCGCTTTAACATGGGCGCTTTGTTTGCCTTCAGGCAAATCATTTAATGCTTCACCCGTTAAAATAATTCGCCTCATGTGAGGAGAAAGCTCAGTTACAGACAACACCTTTGTCATACGCATTTTAGGCCCCATGCTTTGCTCCTTTTAATTTAATAATTCTGTTTCAGTGGTGGGTGTAGCCAAAAATCGTTCAAGCTTAGGCTGCAGAACAAACGTCATCAAACAAGCAAAAGTTATCCCCACAGGTAATGCAAATAAAAAGCTGTTAATAAATACCGCAACAAACTGCTGAAAAGCTAACTGCTCATGATTAGTCACTGTGGTTACGATAGCCATAATTGACTCCATTACCACCGCCATTAATACACCTTGTAATAATTTTTTTTGCATCTGAGGCAGAGTATAAAATAATCGGTTAACTAATTTATTCATCGCCGCAAATATTAAGCCTCCAGCAGGTAACATCACCACGAAAGCAAAAATAAAAGAAGTTGCCCATGCTGAAACAAAATTTTGCTCAGCAGACAAATTCACATAGGTCATAATCGCGGTAATAGTACCGATTAATGTCAGCATAATCGGTAACATCATGAATAGGTTTTTTAACTTAATTTGCATTATAAAATCCAGTGAATTATAGTTGATAAAGTCCACTATAATTACAGTAGTAGACTTTGTCAACTAAATTTAATTTGTAGTTTATAAATTTTGGAGCAGCAATGGAATTAAGCGAAGTACTTTTTAGTTTATTTCACAACGTACGCAATAATATTAGCCAACAAGTAAAATTATTGGATTTAGATGTATCACCTATGCACATGAAATCTTTAAAAGTCATTTCCACAATTGAAGATTGTACAGGCCAAAAATTAGCCGATTTTATGGGCCGCGATAAAGCCCAAGTTAATCGCTTACTTAAAGAACTAGTAAGCCAAGAGTTAGTGATTAAAACTGAGAATAAAAATGACGGTCGTAGCCAAATATTATCTTTATCTAGCCGTGGCAGAGAATTCATGGGTAAGTTCAAACAAATAGAAAGTCAGGTATTTAATGCAATGGTTAAGGATATTGCTCCTGAAGACATTGAAAACTTTACTAGGCTAGCAAAAATATTTAGACACAATTTACAGTAACTTAATACTTCGCCAGTAGGCTATACTTACTTCTAGTTAAACAGAATAAACAGAGAATTGAGATGACTAGACTTGGAAAAATTTTGATGCTTGCGGCATTAATTTGTTTAGGTATTTTATGCGCCTTTGTGGGTAGTGTAACCGGTGCTATAGCTTTCATCACAATGGGTATTTTAGTAGAAGTCGCATTTTGGGTAGGCATCTTTAAAACAAAAAAACGGCCCTTGACCTAATCACAATAAAGCACCTTTAATAAACAATTAACAACACTTCACTTATACAAGTAATTAGTAAAAATCTGCTGCCTTATCGGCCCCTCCAGATAATACTAATTCAATAGCTTAATCACATTCTTCCAAATCCCCGATCTGAATGCTCACTCGGTGACGAAATTTTTCGTGTATAACAAGGCAATTTGTCGTACGTAATAACGTGTTATTGCTAGACAATCCAACGCCCCTAGGCACAAAAAGAGCGTTATCGAGAGGTTCGACTTATCCAGAACTCAGGTTATTTAACCTGAGTTCTGGATAAGAAGTATCGTCTAATCTAAATTTATCATTACAATTCAATAGCTTAATAACGTTCACCCAAATCACCTTACCTGAATGCTTAGTCGGTGACGAAATTTTTGTGTATAGCAAGGCGGATTGTCGTACGTAATAACGTGTTATTGCTAGACTCTCCTCCAACGCGGCTTGGCAGCCCAACGCCGCTAGGCACAAAAAGAGCGTTATCGACAGGTTCGGCTTATCCAGTATTCAGGTTATTTAGCTTCGGGAACAAATGTGTCGATAGGTCTACCCACGGGCGCTGTAACATCTGGGCATCTTTCACCTAACTGCCACCAAGTTTGATCGTATTCTTCAGGCTTTACTTCAGCTGAAAATTTCCTAAGCAAAACAGTAAGTGAGCATTCTATAGGCAAAAAAAAAGCAAAAGGAGTAAACCTTTTGCTTTTGAAATGTAACTTGGTTTTATTGAAGCTATTTAATAAATAACATCTCTTGATACTTAGGCAATGGCCACAATTCATCAGAAACCACTAATTCTAAAGCATCGGCATGAGTTCGCACTTCTAACATAAGCGGGCAAAGTACCTTAGCACAATGATCCATATGTGCTTCTTCGCTAGCAAAGTCTTCAACCGACATCGCATCTTTCAGTTTACCAACAGCGGCCATCATGGCATCAGTTTCTTCAGCAATTTCAGCCAAACTAAGGTGACTAATTGAAACATTTAGCTTGCTCAAATTATTAGCCGTTTCAGCTAGGCTGTTTAAGTATTGGACTGCAGCAGGATAGATTCTAGTGCTGGCCATACCAATAACTATTTTAGCTTCTACTTCAATAGATAAGACGTATTGCTCTGCGTACACCTCAAAGCGACTCGCTAGTTCAGCTGGCGTTAACACACCCGTTGATGCAAATAATTCAACCACAGAGGCTTCTTTAAATGCCGGTAATGCATCAGCAGTAGTGGGGATATTTTTAAGTCCACGCTCTTCAACTGCAGCTTTATGCCATTCGCTTGAATACCCATCACCACCAAAAATAACGTTACCATGTTCTAACATTAATTCTTGTAGTACGGTAATCACTGCCGCGGTTTTATCTTCACCTTTAACAAGCACTGCTTCTAATTTTTCAGCGATCCAATTTAAAGAATCAGCCAACATAGTATTCATGGCGACTAAAGGACCAGAAACGGATTGAGACGAACCTACCGCTCTAAATTCAAAACGGTTACCCGTGAAAGCAAACGGAGAAGTACGGTTACGATCGCCTGGATCTCTTTCAAATTGTAGAATTTGTGACAGACCTAGATCCATTAAGCCACCTTTTGCTTTTTCTAGTAACTTACCTTCTTTAATGTCGTTAAACACACCTTCTAATTGGTCTCCCAAATAGACTGACAATATAGCCGGAGGCGCTTCATTCGCACCTAAACGATGATCATTTGCAGCAGAAGCAATCACCGCTCTTAGCAACGGACCATATTTATGTACACCACGGATCACTGCCCCACAGAATAGCAAGAAGTTAAGGTTGTCATGAGGAGTGCTTCCAGGATCAAGTAAGTTACCTTGAGTGGCATTACCTACCGACCAGTTAACATGTTTACCAGAACCATTGACACCTGCAAAAGGTTTTTCATGTAATAAACATAAAAAGCCATGTTCTTTAGCTGTGCTTTTCATCAACGTCATTAATAATTGCTGATGATCAGCGGCCACATTGGCGGCTTCATAATAAGGGGCAATTTCAAACTGGCCAGGGGCTACTTCGTTATGATGAGTTTTGGCAGGGATCCCTAAACGGTAAAGTTTATCTTCAAAGTCTTGCATGAAAACTTGTACGCGCGCTGGTATTGCACCAAAATAGTGATCATCAAACTGTTGACCTTTAGCTGGCGGTGCACCAAATAATGTGCGTCCTGCTAATAATAAATCGGGGCGAGCATTAGCAAAATGTTCGTCCACTAAGAAATATTCTTGTTCTGCACCACAACTAGAATTAAGGGTAGCGATTTCTGTTTCGCCCATCAAGCTTAATACTTTCTGTGCGGCTTTATCCATAGCTTTATTCGAGCGTAACAATGGAATTTTTTTATCTAACGCTTCACCTGTCCAAGACATAAATACGCTTGGGATCATCAAGGTTGCGCCATTAGCTGTATGCATCAAATAGGCTGGGCTAGATGGATCCCAAGCCGTATAACCTCGTGCAGCGTTAGTCATACGTAAACTACCATTCGGGAACGAAGATCCGTCTGGTTCACCTTTAATCAGCAAGCTACCGGTAAACTCAGTTATAGCCCCACCATCAGAATTAGTGATAATAAAACCATCATGCTTTTCAGCAGTAATGTTAGTCATAGGGTAAAAGATATGAGAGAAAAATTTAGCGCCTTTCGACATAGCCCAATCTTTCATCGCCGCAGCAACAACATCAGCTGTGCCGGCGTCTAAGGGCTCACCCGTTTGTACTGTTTTTTTAATGGCTTTAAAAGCATTTTTTGATAATGCTTCTTCCATCGCGCCAAGATTGAAAACATCGGTTGCCCAAATCTTGCTCAAAGGGTCAGTCATATTGCACTGTTTTGGTGCGCGATTGGTAATTTCATTTATTGCTTGTTTGCGAGAGGTTAATCCAGTCATATCTTTTCCTAGGCTTATAACTAAAGGGATGAAGGGACTTGCTTATTTTAGGTAAGACAAATCTAATCAGGTCTAAACTTTTACAGAAGCAGCTATTAGGCCAATTCTGTGAAGAAACAGTTTTTTTTATGCTAATGAATACCTTCTGATTATTTTAATTCTTATTATTTAGACAAAAATTATAAAATAAGCAGAAATATTAACGTGCAATGGGTGTTAAACAGTATTTAAAGGTTTACTTCACAATCAAAATTCAGCATAAAATACGAGACAAATTATTAATACATAATTATGCACAATATTTTTATGTTTTTCATTTTATTATCGTTTTAGCTGATTTAGCCGTACCACTTTCCCTACAAGAATGTGCTAAGTTAAATAAAAGTACTTAGATATAGAATTAATCCAGTGAATAAGAAAAATAGTCAGATTGGCAGATTAGAGAATTACACAAAATGTGTCGCTGGATTCACCTTAATCTTTGTCATTATATTTTCGTTTTATACTGCAGAGTTGGTTCACCGGTTCACCGTTATTGAGAACTCATGGCAACAATATCACTCTCGTATGGCAAATATTAATGATGAAATAGCCAAGCTACATGCTGCCATAGGTTATGGAGGACTGATACATCATTTTAAAAACTATGTTATCCGCCAAGATCCTCAATATTTAGAATTTATCGAAACAGATATAACGGCACTAGAATCAACATTAACTCAGTTATCTAAATATTTTCAATTTAAAGACGAACTCAAAGCTTTAAAAACAATTAAACAAACTATTTTCGCCTATCAATCAAAACTAGTTGAATTAAAAAATGCTCCAAAAAATACGATCAAAGAACAAGATTTAATCGCCAAAGTCGATGATACCGATGCACTAGCCGCTATATCGTTATTAAAAACAAGGACATTTGAATTAAATACACAACAAAGGGAAAGTACTAGTTTTGCATTCTCACAAGCCATTCAATGGTTATACGTAGGCAGTTTGTTATTTATTCTAATATTATTGTTTCCGATTCTGCTACTAAAACTCATTAAAAAGTTAAAAACAGCATACTCAGATCTAAGTAGTGCACTAGATGATAGTAACTTATTAATGTTACACGCCCCAGATGCAATGATTAGTGTGACCAAAGACGGAACAATAGTCTGTTGTAATTTAAAAATTGAAGCTTTATTTGGTTATACTCAAGCAGAATTAATTGGCAAAAACCTATCTACATTGTTACCCGCCACTGTTATCAAATCACATTCCCAATATTTGCATGATTATTTTAAATCACCCATTCAACGTTTAATGGGGCAAAGCAACCCAAAGTTACAAGGGTTACATAAAGACCAACGCTTAATTCCAATTGAAGTTAATTTAAGCAGTTCCATGCTAGCCGGAATAAAAATCAGCACAGCGACTATTAGGGATATTAGCGCCAGAATTAACACAGAAAACCAATTAAAAGCCACTATTGCCACTTCAGAAAGTAATTACGAAAAGCTAAAACAAGCACAAGTTAGTCTTGGTGAAACCAAAATGACTAGCCTGATGTTAGACAATTTACCTTTAGGTACTTTGTTGTATAGTTTTGAAGGTAAGATACTCATAGCTAATGATAAATTTATTACTGACTCCAATTATTCTCGACAAGAATTAAGCACTTTAACTTTTAATCAATTTATAGACTTTGAAAAAACTGAAGACCAAATAGTATTTGAAAAAGTGGTAACTTCACAAACCTCTAAAGCGAATATAAAACTATCCATGTTAGCCAAACTTAAGCCTAAACATGATCAATTTATTCCGATTGAATTGGATATATCGACCTATGACTACAATGGTCAAGTGTTCAGAATAGTTACCTATAAAAACCTTAGTGATGTGATGCTGATTCAAAATCGCTTGGTAAAATCACATGAACAATTAGCGAGGGCTGTTGCCGCGACGCAAGATGGTATTTGGGAATGGAATGTAGAACAAAAAATCGCTAATTACTCCCCAAGATTTATGAAAATGATAGGCAAAGAAGATGAACCTACTCCTGAATTTTCAGACTGGTATAACCATATTCATCCCGATTATAAAAACAAGGTTGATGAGGCATTAGCACAACATTTTAAAACCCGCGAACTTTATGAAATTGAATATTTAGGTTTAAATGAATACGGTGAGTATAATTGGTTTGTTAGTATCGGAAATTCAATATTTGATGAAGACAATAATCCTCTAATAATGTCTGGTTCTTTAAGAAATATTCACAAGAGTAAATTATTAGAAATTGAAGCAGAGAATAGTAAACTCTTCCTAGAAAAAATAATTAACTCAGCGATCTGTGGATTATACCTATTTGATTTAAAAGAAAATTTAAACACCACCATAAATACTCGATATACCGAAATCCTTGGCTACGATATTGAAGAATTAAATAGTATTAGTAAATTTGATGAATTTTATCATCCAGACGACCGCCCAAAAATCGAGCAACACTTAACTAAAATTACTCACGCCGTAGACAGTGAAGTATTCTCACTAAAATATCGCTTTAAGCATAAAGACGGTCATTGGGTTTGGTGTTATTCCTTTGATTGTGTTGTTAAGTTTAACCATGAAAATCAACCTGAACTGATGTTAGGGACTTTTGTAGACATAACCGAACACACCTTGTTATTAGAAAAACTACAAAGTTCTAACGAATACTTAGAACGTTTTGCTTTTGTAGCCAGCCACGATTTACAAGAGCCATTACGTAAAATCACCGCATTTTCCTCCTCATTAACCCAAAGGTTACAGCATCAAATTAGTAGCGATGAACATATAAGATTCGAATTTTCTAGGCTAATTGATGCCTCTGAACGTATGCGAACTATGATCAAAGATTTGTTAAAGTTATCACGAATAAATAGCTCAGAAATTGATCTTATCGCAGTACCCTGTTCTGATATTATTGTCGCTAGTCTCGATTTATTAAGCCACCTGATTGCAGAACAACATGCAGTTATCGAGACTACTAATACAGACATATTATTAACGGTCGATAAAGGTTTGTTTATCCAATTGTTCCAAAATTTAATAGCCAATAGTATTAAATTTAAAACGAAAGGCGATGAACCGGTTATTCATATAAGCGTAGTAAGTGAAGCAGACGTAATTCGAATCATCTTTAAAGATAATGGCATCGGAGTTGACCCTAAATTTTCCGAACAAATATTTGACCCATTCAGGCGCTTGCACAGCAAAGATAGTTATCCAGGCAGTGGTATTGGTTTAGCATTGTGCCAACAGATTTTATCAATACATAATGGTTCTATTAGCTGTTCTAGTGAGGTACATAAAGGTGCTGAATTTGAAATTATTTTACCCAAAATAAACATCAAAGGTATATAAAATATGGTTCATATTGTATTAGTAGAAGATGATTTAGATGATGTCTATTTTTTTAAAATGGCCTGCGAGACACTTCCACAAAAACCAGATATCACCATATTAAACGATGGCACTAAACTAATCGAATACCTTGAAACTAATAATGGTGCCAATAAAATTATTTTACTCGATTTAAATATGCCCAAGTTAGGCGGGTTTGAGGTTTTAAAAAAACTGAATGAATTAGGTAAAATAAATCAATTGCTTATTGTCACTTATACCACTTCAGATAATGAAGAGGATATAGAAGCCGCTTACCAGCTTGGGGTGAAGTCGTACCTAACTAAACCAGATAATCTAGAAGAACTATCAGCTTTAGTCTCAACTATTTCGGAATATTGGTTTAAGTACAATACCACCCCAAATTAATCATTCCCTACTGAGGAAGAATTTAAAGGTCTACTATGCCCAATACTCTTACCATATATTTATTAGAAGACTCAGCAGATGACGTTTATTTGTTTAACCAAAGTGTACATTTAGACGACAATTTCCAATACGTTATTGTGGATTTCAGTTCTTTGACTAAACTTCAAGCAGCGATCCATTTTATTACTCCTGATTTGCTTGTCATCGACCTCAACATACCTGAATCTCAAGGTCTGCAAACCCTAGTTGAAGTCAAACATATGGCTAACGACACACCTATTATTGTTCTCACAGGTAATGATGAATCTTTAGGAATTCAAGCCATCCAATTAGGTGCTCAAGATTATTTATTAAAGGAAGAAATCAATTATTCAACGTTAAAAAGAGCAATTCGTTTTGCTAGAGAACGAAGCATGTTATATGCAGCCCTAGAGCAAAGGGCGATAAAAGATAAGTTAACTAAATTATATAACCGTGCAGCCTTTGATCAGCGATTAGCAAATTTTGAAGCTGACTTTATTCGTTATCAACGGCCTTATGCGTTAATTATGTTTGATTTAAACGGTTTTAAAACAATAAACGACGAATATGGGCATCTGGCAGGTGATAAAATTTTACAACATGTCGCCGACCGATTTCAGATGTTCAATCGGGCAAGCGATTTCATTTGCCGCTACGGTGGTGATGAATTTATATTGATCGTACCTAATGTTGAAACTGAAGAGCAATTAGTAAAAATAATTGACAGTAAACGCAACATAATAAATGGAGATTATACTCTACAAATAGCGGACAAAAAATTAATTCATGCACCTATATCAATCGCAATAGGTGGTGCTATTCGTAATATTAAAGATAAAGCCCCGAATGAATTATTGAAACTAGCAGACCAAAATATGTACGCCGATAAATTAAAGTGTCTTTAACTTACAAACCAAAACTGTCCCTAAGTTTTGCATAGCCATGGATAATCGTTTGTTATGGCTAAAAGCAAGGAACCATTCATGAGTGGGTTATCAAAATTTATCTTATTATGTGTCACAGTTGGGGTATTCACATCTTCATATGCAGCAGATAGTCTTAATTTACTGGTGATGATAGAAGATGCCGATCAAGACGCCATTGCCCGGGATAACCGGATCAGTAAACGGGTACATACCAGTATTAGCCAGCAACTCAATCATATTGCAGATATATACGACGAAACCAGCATCACCCTAGATACATTTAAGCAAGGCCGCACACGTCGTACTGATGCAGAATTATTAGATATTGCTCGCTCTATTACTCGCCCGCCTATTGATGTAGTGGTGGTATTTAGCACGTATGCCTCGGTGCAAACTAGCGACTATATAAAAAAAGCCAAAGCCCGGATCGAAGGCCGTATGTTAAACGCTAAATCTGGAAAGTTTTTAGATAGCTTTGAAGTGCAAAGCCCTAACGGCTGGGCCATTCCCTACGCCTGCATCAAACAATCCTGCATCCTAGAAAAAATGGGCGATGAAGCCAAAGTATTAGGTGACGAGTTAGGAGTAGTGTTAGCTGAAAAGCTCAACTGGCTCATCTATGGTGAATCTGCAGAAGATGCCAGTGCAACCGCCACGGTAATATTTAATGACTATTACTTGGAGTTTGATGGCTTCAGTCCAGAAGAGGTAGCCAGTATTGAAGAGTATTTATTAGTTTTTTCTGGCTACGTTTCGCATCGGCCAACCGAACAACGCCACACTCGTAGCACCTTGTTATATCGAACCACTAGTAGCAGTGCAAAACTCAATCGTAATTTAAACAAAGTATTAGCAGAACTGAAGATGCGTGCTACCAGTCATTTTCAAGGTAATGAATTTAGCTTTAAACGTATTACCCTACGAGGCGAAAATACCACAAGAGATATTAGTAAAGGTTGGTGAAACATTGAACTCCATGACCAATGCGTTTTATAGTGAACAAAGCAAATAAACTTAAGCAGCAACCAATCGAACATGGCGCATATATTTAATCGCAACATTCAAAAGCAGCAAATAGGCTATATGTTTGGCCTATTATACCTGTGCATGCAAACTTGTTTCGCAGCCGAGTCTTGGCAAATTATTGTGTTGCCCGACAGAAATTACAGCGCGCCGACTGAACTGCCACCATTAAGCGATTTACATAGTACTATTTCTCAAGGTTTAACCATAGCCCTGAGCAATGCCGACTATGATGTGTTGAATACTCATTACTTGGGTTTACCCAATTGTATTCTCGAAGATTGCGCAAAATTAACCGACCAAACCATTCGCCAAGCCGCCATAAAATCAGGCAAAGAAGTCAACCTAGCTTTGTTATATCAACTCAAAGCATTTCAACAACGCCAAGCCGCATCTCAGCAATGGTATTTTAGTTTAGCCGGTCGTTTGTTAGATTTACAAACCAGTGCCCAACAAGATGCGTTTATGGTTGAAAACCAAGTTCAGCCACCTGCACAAAATTGCATTAGCGAATGTTTAACTGAGTGGCTGAATAACAATTTACGCTTATTAACTCAAGACTTAGGCGCGGTATTAAGCGAAAAGTTAGCGGCTCTACCTAGACGTTTTCACTATCAATTAACCCTGAATAATTTTACGACTCAAGATCTGCAAAAAATCGACCGTCATTTAAAAAAAATTCAAGGTTATGTGGCTGACCAATTAATCACTAATTCACTCAATGAAACTGATAATAAATCAGATAAACTCACCCGTAATTATCAATATATATCTGAACTCAGCGCTTCAGAGTTAAGCATTAAGTTGGAACAATTAAACCAGAAATTATCCCAATCACTCACCTTGCAATACGATAATACTGAGCGCCAGTTCCACTTGATTGCCAACGAGCCAATCGAATCTTGGAAAAATTTCAGCCAATTTATGACGGGGTTATTTTCTAACTTTTCATTGCTAGAAACTCAACAAGAAACTCAGCAAGAGCCAAGACTAGCGATATCCGAAGAAAACGCCAAACAAACAGAAATAGCGGAACCTAGAGAACCAACTGATGAAGAGAATTCCGCCCAAAAAGATCAAAAAATGTGGCAACAAGCACAAACTATCAACACTATTCACAGCTATCAACAATACCTAGCGATATGGCCTCAAGGTCAATTTGTTATTTTGGCCCAAGGGGCAATCAACCGTATTCAAGAGGATAATAACAGATGGCAACAAGCGGCAAATCAAAATAGCAGTCAAGCTTACCAAAGCTACCTAAATATCAAACCTCAAGGCCAATACCGGCAACAAGCCAAACAACAGTTAGCCCGCTTACGAGAGCAACAACAATTACAACAAAAGCAGCAAGAAACCAAAGCCTTGGCCGATAATTATTATCAGAAAAATGATTATCCCGAAGCGTTATATTATTACCAGCAAGCAGCTAAATTAGGCCATGCACAGGCACAATTTTCATTAGCTAAAATGTATCAAGATGGCAAAGGCACAGACCAAAACACTAGCCAAGCCGCCCATTGGTATTTGCAAGCAGCTAAACAAGGCCATGCACAAGCTCAAGCAACCTTAGGCTTTATGTACTCCAAAGGAACGGGCATCAAACAGGATTATGCACAAGCCGTATACTGGTATCACCAAGCTGCAGAACAAGGCTATATGAAAGCCCAATACAACCTCGCCTATTTATATACTGTAGGGCAAGGCACAAGCAAAGATCAGCAAAAAGCCGCGTTCTGGTTTGAAAAAGCCGCCTTGCAAGGCGATGCTGATGCGCAAAATAGCCTAGGTAAACTGTATGAAAGAGGCCTAGGCGTAAACCAAGATATGCTCAAAGCCAAAAACCTTTATCAACAAGCAGCCGATCAAGGTCATCAAATGGCCAGAATTAATCTGCGTATGTTGAAGAACTAAATTTTAGTCTGAGAATATCTGGGGTAGAACAAAGTTTAATAGAATTAGCTTCACACCATTGACTGCCTAGTGCCTTTAAGCTGTTAAGTCTGCGCCACTCTGCTTTATTCTGCTTTTATTCCTCTAACCTTTGCATAACCTCAAGCGGAGGTAATTTATGCATCAATCACATCATGACACTAGTACTCAAGCAATGACCGAGGTGGCGTTGGGTTTATCTATGGCCTTTTTTTCACTGTTGATTTTGGCATTGTTTTCTATTGGTTTACCCGAACAAGCTTTGCAATCTGCAAAGCAGCAACAATCACAAATTATGATGCCGAAAGCTGAGCAATTAAAACTGGCGGCGAATCATGCACAGACTGCTGCTAATAAATCCGCCTCTAAATCTGCAGGTGACGAGCCACAATACGCTTTTTACTTTAATGGCCAATTTTACGATCAACTACTTAAGCCGCTTAGTATTAAAAACCTAAGCAGCTTCAACCTAGATAAACCATTAATTTTAGCGGTTCAAGACAGCCTACCTATGTCGCAAGTCATGGCTATACGTAAACAAATCAATCACCCTAATTTGTCTATCACAATGTTAAATAACAATTGGCAAGATCAGCTGGAGAAAATGTAATGAAACAATCCTTAATAAGCAAAATAGCTGGCATATTAGCCATTTTTGTCTCGCATACAGTGTTGGCGTCTTTTTCTTATGACCCAGAAGAAATCCAGCGCAAAGTAATAGATGAAGCAATTCGCCAAGACCTTGCACCGTCTTTAGCCTTAGCCATTGCCAAAGTAGAATCAAACTTTAATCCACAAGCATTAAGCCATGCGGGCGCAAAAGGGGTAATGCAAATAATGCCTCGCACCGCAGAGTTAGGTTTTGGGGTTAATCGTCAACGATTATATGATCCGACAGTTAATATAGAGGTGGGGGTAAAGTTTATTAAAAAGTTACTTGAACGTTATGATGAACGTTTAGACATAGCTTTGTCTCATTACAACGGCGGTTCTGCGGTAAGAAATGGTTATGGTAAGTTGAGTGTGATCCCCGCTACTCGGGGTTATGTAGATAAAGTGTTGGCCACCCAACAAGAGTTTTTACATCATGACTCTTTACTAGCCGTAACATCTAAAGCATCTTTAGTAATTGATGACGAACCTAACACTCAAAATCCACAAGTAAAAACCTTACGAGCAATACGTTTACATAACATTACCCGTAACTATAAAAATAAAAAGCCAAATAAAGAAACGCCTAACATGGCGGCACAAACTATTAAATTTACAACACCTCTATCGATTCAGGTAGGCATAGATAACAGAATAGCCAAAGTTCGTCAGTGGGAGTCTATTTATCAGAATTAAATCAATATTATAAAGTCTTTGATTGCACTGTGTTTGTTAGTTAAATTAAAGATAAATAACCACCATCCTAGTTAGGCCGAATGAGCAGTATTATTAATTACGGTATTAGCGAAACCTTAAAAGCGCTTTTTGCCCAACTAAAAGAAACGCCAGGGCTTACCGGTTACAAATATCATCATAAAGATGTCGACCAGCTATCCCAAGATATAGTTTGTCGCAACTATGGTTCGGTATGTTACGAATTGAGTTTTTTATGTTGGGCGGTGGTAAACCACCCACAGTTTTCATCTTCGCCCTTACTGAGTTTTTTTTGGTTAGAAGAAAACATTAAACCCAAACGTTTTCGTCAAGCTTTTAGTCATCCTATCCAAATGGAAACAGCTCAGATTTGTATCGACGATAATTATTTACAGCTGCAGATTAACGATACTGAGTTCGCCATCTCCCCTACTCGAATCAGTGTATTGGCTGTAATGTTAGAGTTTATTATTAGTATTGATCCAGTACAATTAACTAGAATAGAACACTCCTTAGCAGGTGCTAACAGCCAAGCCATCAAACAGCTGTCTTCTGAGCTGCAAAAACTAATTTATGCTTACCTCAAAGAGCACATTCCTGAAGCCAGCACCCAAGAACGTTTTCGCGCAGTCAGTAGTTGGTTACAACAACATAAGCTGACTGCCGAAACCTTAACCGATCAAGATGTACTTAACTTTTGGTTAAAGCCACCAGCACAGCCCAGTTATATTAAATTTTCCACGGTGTTAGATGACCTACTGGATGCTATCACTGCCACAGAAATAGTCGAAAACACAGTCAACGTAGATTATGCCCTTAGCCTTGGGAACAATAATGAAGCGGGCGAAATTAATGCCGAATGGGTGCAAGAAACTGTGTTTGCTCAAGCAGAAAGCCATTCAGATTTAACTTGGTTATGCCAATCGCCCAAGTTTTTAACTTTAGCGCAATATCAGCCGATGAAATCGTTATTAAGTCACGGCAAGTTAGCCAGGCAATTACCTTTGTCCTTTTTACGTTTAAACATATTTGCTGGCTGGCAGTCAGTACTGGTACAAGCCAAACGAAAATCCCCTCAGGTGCTGGCAGATAAACTTAATCAATGCCCCGCTCGGCAATACCAAGACTATGTAGCCGAATTAAATGACTCTGAGACACAGTGTAAACAAGTACAACAAGTGATTGCCCACATATTTTATAGTATGGATAACCCGTTATTTATTGGCATTATGCTCAAACAAATGCCAACCGATTTACAACAAACTCTTAAAATATGGATGAGATCACAAATAAGTAATGCCACAGTATCTGAAGAAGACTTTTTTTTGCTCATTCAGCAGTGGTTATCTCAGCACACTAAGGCACAATTTTGGTTATCTGAAGCGGCCAACCTATTTAAAAACAACAATAAGGATGGTTTTAAACAACTGCCATCAGATACAGAGCTAGATGTTTACCAAGATGGCAGCGAAGCTCTCGACTACTGCCAAGAGTTAGTTGCCCGCTATTTGTTAGTCATAGCAAAATTAAATAAACAACATACTCAGTTGGTAGAAATTTATCGCTCTGACCTATGCATATTCAGTAATAAGTTTAAGCAAATTTATGGAGCCGCTCATGGCTAAACATATTAGTCAGCTTCAACAGCAAGTATTTGCTGCGAAAAGTTTGTACCGCGAGATACATACCCCAATTGATAGTAAGAATACGAATACAGTGTTATTTAACGATTTGGTACAACTGGCCAAAGGTAACCTACAGGTTGAACAACAAAAAGTGATGCAACAAGTTAATCAATCACTGCCTTTACGCCGTCAGTATATCCAGCTTTTAGAAACATTAGCTTTTGCTACTAGTCCTGTTCAAGCAGCTGCCAGTTCGGTCGTCACAGAGATAACTAGCCGTAAATCAGCAGAATTTGAGTTGCTGTTTAAGCGCGACAAACAATTTTTGGGGCAGGTGTATGTCATTCTAAAAATTCCTCACCCTATTGAAAAACATCATAATCAAGGGGTTTGTTTGAATGCTTGTTCTGAGAAAGTGATATCTTCTCTTCACTTTCCAGCAATTGAAGATGGTAAAACCCAGTTATTAATGGAAGAATCAGATCAGAAATTTATTAATATGTTTGATGCCGAATTTGCTATATACCTTTCATAACCAAAACTCTCTGACTCGTCTTTGCTGTCAGCCATGCTAATTTCAGACCTTAGTTAGGATCACTAGCAAGATGAAGACTCATATATTTATTGCCACCACTCAAGGTTTAGTGGCAATCCAAAATATCACTGCTATTGATGACCAAGACATCAGTTCAGTGGTGTCGGTCAATGGTACTTCTACTACAGCCAATATCAGCAGCAGCTATCATAACTTTGTGAAAAAGGGTGTAGGTATAATCCATCAAATGTTCGGCGCTTGCAGTTATAGAGTCGATATCAGCGCCCGTATTGACCAAGGTAATAGCTGGCAAGTTGCCATGTATTTAGCCCACTTAGCCCAAGCTCAAGGAATGTTGGGTAATGGCGATATAAAAAGAGGTGATAAGGTCATTTGTGCCACAGGTGAAGTCAATACCTCTAACCTGCATGTGCTGCCAGTGGGTGAAGTAGCCATTAAATATAAACTGGCTCAGCCACAATTAAAACAATGGACAAGATTAGGTGCTACAGTACTATTTTTAGTGCCGTTAGCTAACCGAGCTGAGCTTGCTAAAGATGAAGTTATTCAACTTATTAGCAATCTAGAACAAGCTGCGGCGACTTTGCCTGCTAAAAACACTCAGCCAACGTCAGCCTATAACAACAGTTTACTGAGCAAGGTTAATTTGGCATCCCCCTTAATGTTAAGCGGCTTTATTTTGTTGTTGATCATATTTTATTGGGGTAACACTTTTACTCAAACAAAGCATAATTCCCTGCCGCAAAGTGCCATAGAAAGTAGTTCTGCAAATATTAATACAGATAAAAACACAGAGCTAGTGGCCCATCTTCAACAAGATCAAGACTGCAATCAAACCACTAATCAGCTACTCAATTTAACTCAACAGTCCTTTGCTGAACTTTCACTTAAACAACTATGTGCTTTATCTTTACAAACTGAGCAATCCCAAGTGCAAGTTTTGCTCGTCGCTCAAGATGCATATACAGTATTACCACTAAAAAAGATCGCTCAAGGTTGGCAGGTTCCCCTACCTAAAAATCGCACATCGCACCGCAGTTATTTTTTAGTCACACTAGATAAAAAACTAATCGATGAAAAAGTCGAACAACTCAGGCTATACCGCGAAACAATGGCGCAACCTGATATGTTAACTAGAGCCAAACTGACTACTTGGCTGACAGAACAAGATATTAAATCCACCATATATACACATAAGTTACTCAAGGACTAATGACTCAATTTTTTAGGCAAGTTCAGCTATCTAAAACCTTAAAAGTCACAGTATTGTTGATCACTGTATTTTTGTTGTTCTTTATTTTTCGCCGACCGATTGTCAGCAAAAGCATAGAATATTTTACTCAAGAGCAAGAGTTACATATTAGTTGCCTAGACTTTTCATTTGATTGGCCATTAAAGCTGAATATTCAGCAAGTATGTGTAACATCTCCTATGGCTGAGCTGATTGTCAACCAAGCTATTTGGCAACCTTGGAGCAATGAAATCAATATAGAACAGGTCAAAGTTACACATTTTAAAGCCCCTGTACCCGCCAACAATATTGAAGAAACACAAACTAATGAACTGGCTTTACCAAGTAGCTTGCCATCAGTACAAATAGCTCACTTAGAAATCGACTCTTACTTATTATTACAACCCATATATTTAACCTTGCAGTCTAAGAGCCATAACCAATTAAATATCACTGGCGACTTAAATGCACTTGTCACAATATCGACTAATGCTTTAATGACTAACTTGCACTGGCGATTATCTGATTTAACAAAATATATCCCACAAGCACAGACCTTAGCCCAAGCTAATCATGAGTTATTAAAAGATGCCGCCTTAGAAAAGGCAACAATCAGCAGTCACCTAAGCTATGACGGCAAAACAATACAAGCAGATAACAGCTTAGATATCAGTGGTCGTTTTCACCTATCAAACTGCCCAATTGATCTTGTATTGCAAGGAAATTTATTGATAGATGTCGCTCTGAGCAACCTTGATATGAATATTGATTTAAGCCAACTAACAAACAATTTTTTGGCGCTAGAATGTCCCTTAGTACAAAATTATTTTGTAACAAACGACCAACCACAATTATCCTTTGTTGCCCCCAAACCTATATCAGTCAATAGCAAACAAATTAGTCTGGCAGAATTACAAATAGTTGATGAACAAAACGCCAACCGAGCGATTAGTCTGAATCAGCTGCATTATAAAACTTCAGGCGAATTTGAAAGCCACTACAAATTTTCGATTAAGCAGCCCATACAAAACCCACACTTTACAGCAGAAATGTTTAATCTGCAGGGCTCGGGCAAGCTATTTTTCAATTTAGAAAAGTCGACCAATCAAGCTAGTAACCCCCCCCTTGTTTTTACAATCAGTGATGACAAACAGCAACTGTTAGTGAACAACTTACAGATAGGTGCATTGGCTGTGGCTAAGTTAACTAGTGAATTTTCTTTTAACCAAGCCAGCCAAAATCAACTTACTCTGAGCGGCATGATTAATAGTGAAAAACTACACTTAGAGCAGCTAAATATCACTAAAACAATGAGCAATTTTTCACTTAGCGGAGTAGATTTAGCCGATTTACAATTAAGTGTGAATAGCCAAGTTTTTCATTTACAGCATACAAACTTAAGTCTGCAGTCGATCAGTAATAATATGGATATAAACATCAAAGAATTGGCTGATATACACTTTACTGGCAGCACAAAAATCATTAATTTAGTTGCACAAAACATAGACTTCCAGCCCATATCAGTGAGTCATACAGGACAAACCAATTTAAATAATTCAACTTTATCTAGTGAACATACTATTGAGTTAGAACAAGGGGGGTTAATTTTTTTACAACAGCAACAAAGTGCAGCCAGTATATTTATAGAGCAACAAAATATTGTTAATCTACAAAAAATAATTTCACAATTAGAACCAAAAACATTACTTAAAGAAGGTAAACTTTCAGCCAATGTTAAGTTGACTTTATCTGAAGAAGACCAAGAGTTTATGGCCCAAGGTGAGGTCAAGTTCCACAATGTTTCAGCGAAATATAAAGATTATCTAATCAATAATATAAATTACCAAACGCCGCTTATGTTTAATTCAGCAGGGCTTCAGTTAGCTCAATCTAATCTACTCATAGAATCAATTGATGTGGGTGTAACCATTGAACAAATTGAAACACAGATTATTGCGCAAAATAGCTTATTCACAATGAAACAGCTAAAAGGTGAAATATTCAATGGTCAGTTTTCTTTAGCTAACCTATGGTTAGATGGACGAGATCAGCAATTTAACGTCAATTTCAAAAGTATTGATTTGGCACAAATTATGGCGCTGCAACAACAACCTGGAATAAAAATAACGGGTACTATTGACGGTGATGTACCGATGATTATGGACCAACAAGGGATCAGAGTAGAAGATGGTTGGATGTCGAGTTTATCTGGTGGGAAATTAACTATAGTGGATAACCCATCTTTTGATTCGATTAAAGCCCAACAGCCTGAATTGGCGCTGTTGGAAAACCTAGATTTTACGAAACTAGAAAGTAAGGTGAAATTCACTCCCGATGGTTGGGTATTTTTTGATTTAGCCTTACAAGGCAGCAACCCTGATAAAAAACAGGCAGTTAATTTTAATTATAGTCATGAAGAAAATATATTTTCTTTGTTAGAGTCGATACGATTAGTCAACTCTGTTGAAAACAGAATTGAACAGAAAATAACCCAAGGTGAAAAAAAGTGAAAAGAACCTATTTACTGCTAATGGCCACAGGATTTTTTAGCGCTTGTACACACACAGTGCAAGTGGAAACAAAAGAGCCCATTACAATCAATATCAATGTAAAAATAGATCATGAAATTCGGGTTAAGGTTGATAAAGAACTGGATAATGTATTTAGTGACGACAGTAGCTTGTTTTAAACCAATTTAGGAGTAACCCCATGAAAAATAAAATAATATATAAATCTTTAATCATTCTTAGCCTACTATTTAGTAGTCTTGTTTTTGCCATAGGCTTAGATGAAGCTAAACAAAAAGGCCTAGTAGGTGAAAAAGATAATGGTTATTTAGGCATTGTCGTTGCACAAAGCGATGTACAGAGTTTAGTGAATGATATTAATGCTAAGCGTAAAGCAGTGTATGTAAAACTAGCTGCCAAAAATGGTATTACCGTACAACAAGTTGAAAAATTAGCCGCGCAAAAAGCTTATGAAAAAACCGATAGAGGCCTTTATCTTTGGATAAATGGCAAGTGGGTAAAAAAGTAGTTTTTTAAAGACTCTGTGACAACAGAGCACCAGCCAGAGAATTATATGCTGAATAGTTTGCAACAAAATCTAGAATATCGACGCAGTGTTATGCGAGTATTGTTATTCCTGACCATGGTAGGTGGATTGATATTTGCTGTGATTAATTTTTATCGAGGCCTCTGGTCATTGGCGACAATAGAATTAATGTTTGGTCTTTTTTCATTTTTTTTATGGCGTAGGATTTTACTAACTGAACACTTCCAGCTATGGGTGATGGTTTTCTTATTCCCATTATTTATTACCATGGTATATGCCATGTATATACCCAACTCATCAGTATCGATTTTTGTTTGGATACTAACTATACCTGTGATTTCTTACTTATTAATGGGGCGAAGACAAGGTTTTTTAGCCTCACTATTTTTTATAATCTGTGGAGCAACTGTTTACCATTACCGTTTTTTACAAAGTGATACAGCAGTCAATATCGCTGATTCTCTGAACATCATTTTTAGCGCATGTTTGATGATTTCATTAGCGCATGTTTATGAACTTAATAGAGAGAAAAATGAAGAGCGACTACTTGAATTAGCTGGTACAGATAAATTAACAGGTTTAGCAAATCGCATGAAGTTAATAGAAACCTTTAGACTATATGCTGAATACGCCAAACGCCATAAATCCCCTTTAGCCGTTGTGCTTTTTGATTTAGATTATTTTAAAAATATTAATGACCAATATGGTCACCATGTGGGCGATGCAAGCCTGCGTTATATCGCGAGTTTTATTCAAACTAAAATACGAAAAACTGATTTATTAGCTAGATTTGGGGGCGAAGAATTTGCTTTACTTATTGTTGGCTCTGAAGAAAAAGACTGCTTTAAACTAGTAGACTCAATAAGACAACAACTCAAAGGTTCACCTTTTATTCATGACAATAAAACCATAAAAATTACTGTCAGTGCAGGTATTGCTACTTATGGAAAAGATGGCGAAACTCTCGAAGAGCTACTGTTAAAATCTGATAAACGTTTATATGCAGCGAAAGATAAGGGGCGAAATTGTGTAGTTGACATTAATAATCAATGATTGATAGAAAAGAACAGTAAAAATAAACGACTTACCACTAGCCGTTTTAGCGACTAAACAAGCCAACTGCAAGGACGATAATAGCTAAATACCTCAAGCCTTTACCGATAGTGATCAACAATAAAAAGGTCCTGAATCGTACTTTAAATATGCCGCCAACTACCGTTAGCGGGTCACCAACAATCGGCAACCATGCAAACAACAAACTATACACACCGTATCGGTTAAATTGTTTTTCCGCCTTTTCAAGACCTTGCTCAGTCACTGGAAACCACTTTTTATCTTTAAAACGCAAAACTTGGGTTCCGAGCCAATAATTCACGCAACTACCTAACACGTTTCCCGCAGTAGCCGCACTCCAAATAAGTAATAAATTAATATTACCTTGCAAAATCATGGCACTCAGGACCACCTCAGAAGAGCCTGGCAATAAAGTGGCAGAGATAAAGGCGCTTAAAAATAAAGTTAAGTACAAGATATTTCTCTTATAGGAAGGGCAACTGACTATATTGTAAAGATTAATATTGCCACATCTAGAATACTGCCAACAAACAAAATTTACTTTACATTTTTGTTTCTATAAAAAACTCCTCTAAGGTTTTTATAGCCCCTGTTAGACCAGTAACAGGAGTTATTTATGACTAATTCAGCAATATTCAAACATACCACTCGAATGCTATCGGCCATATTCATGGCGGTGGTTATCAGTGCATGTTCTTCCACCCAATCCAGCGCACCTGTGGTAAAGGTTATCAATCAACAGCCTGACTACTCATATTATCAGTCGATAGATACAGCCTGTGAGCAACAAGCCATAGAGATGGATGGCTATGCTCAACGCTCAGGACAACCTGCCCAATACTTAGCTTCAGCTAAAGCCATGTTGCGTTGCGTGAATGGCATTCAATTTCCAAAAGGTCATCCAGATACAGACAAAGGCTTACGGTTAATGGCCTTATCAGTGATGAATTTTGTCAAAGGAGGTGATATCAATGCGGCCAGTGTCGCACTGAGAAAAACCCAGTCGACATTTCCGGATAGAGATCTATATTTTGCCGATTACAGCTCTTTTATGGATACCGCAAAAGCCTTGTTAAACCAGCAAAAAATGTCTCGCCAACAATTAGCCGCTCTAAATATTAGTCCTGACTTACGGGCTGAAATTGAGCGTAATCAATATTGGCTACGCCACTAATAGGAGCATATAAGATGAAAACGCATCTAGTCATACCCTCGTTAATTCTAGCTATCAGCCTCGGTGCTTCGCAAATAGTATTAGCCAGTGACGGGCGAAACTGGGATCCTGTGGCCAGTGACAAGTTAATCAAACTACCTGCCAACATAATAGAAAAACGTATTCAACAAGACTTTGCAGCGTCGCCCATGGCTTTGCATTTAGTGGATCTTGAACAACAAATGCAAGGCAAACTTTCTCAACTAAAGTCTTTGCAAGCCCTCATGAAAGACAGCGAAGGTGAAGCATTAGTTGACCAACGTTTTCAGTTAGTTCAAGAAAAATCTGCTTATTTAGATTTGATGCAAGAAGCCCAAACATTAAGGCAAGATGCTTTAACCAAGAAACAAGAATTATATGAAAGTGTATTAGGCAAGTTACGCAACAAAAATGGCCGCATATCTCAAGGGGAAGTGTTTCAACTCAAACAAAAACAAGCCGAGGCCCGTGAAAGAATGCAAAACGTGATGGCCCAAGTTGACAGTAGTTTGATGCATACTGGCTTAGATCAGCGCTCTCCTTATGCCAATGAATTTGCAGTGAATTTGGCTAAAGTTGAAAGTCTAAAAAATGCTATTTCACAACACAAAGCCAATGCATCTCCCACTTTAGGTGATGTAGAAGTGACGAGTGAAGAATATGTACGCCAGCTATTAATGGATGCCTCCACACAGCAGTCGCTATTGGACCAAGAATCCCTGATGTTTAGTTATATGGCAAAACTGGTGGCTCTAGATGCACAAGCTTTGGAATACGAAATCAGTTATGGCGATGAGAATATTGACTTAACCCAAGGTAATCGCACTAAAACCGCTGAAGTGGCTGACTTATTTTTATAAAAGATTTTTTGAAGGCCTATTTGAAAAAGGAAAACATTATGAAAACCATACTTACGATTGCCGCTATGACGAGCTTACTGAGTACGCAAGTGGCTGCGAATAGTCTACGAAGTTTAGAAAACTTAGAAAGAGAACGAGCAGCCTTAATAAACACACAACTAAATAGCAAATTAGACCTAAATCAACGACAACAAAAGGTGCAAACTATCTATAGACGTTTAGTGGATATGGAGCGCATGGTGTTACGTGATGACAGAGTCACTGCTAACAGTAGTCAGTTAGCACAGAATGCTTTTAACAAGTATGAGTTAACGTTTTTAGTGCATTCTAGTGCCGAAAAAAAGCTGCCACCTATGTCACACTGGATGTCTGAATTACAGCTAACTTCAGATGCTATTTTAGCCACTAAAGCTGGCTACAGATAATGCTGGCATTTAAAGCGTTACCTACCACCAGTAATGCTATTGGCATATTTGTTGGCACAGGTATCATTTTATTAGCCATTGCCAGTTATCTGACTCAAATGCCGGTATTAGATTTAGTCAGTTGGCTACAAAACGTTTTCAGTTGGAGTTTTGTATTATTTTTTAGCGCCTTGTTTTCAATGGCCGTGGTCGCCGGAGCCTCAATCAAAGCCGGAAAAAATAACGAGTTTTTATATGATGCGGGGCTCCAAGCGGCAAATGGTATTTCAACTTTAGCTCTTACTTATACCTTACTGGGTATCAGTTTAGGCATTGGTACTTTGTCAGATCAGCCCCTTACGCCTAGCTCCGTCAATAACATTATTAGTGAACTCACTAGACAATTTTCTATGGCTTTTATGACCACAGTAGTGGGTCTCCCCAGCTCAGCAATATTACGAGCTTGGGTTAGCTTAAGATATACACGTATAGAAAAGGAATAACAGATGAAAACTCTATTTTTTATCGCAGCCTTAGTTGGCGCAATCTATTTAGTGATGCAAAGTCCAGCAGGCCAATCTTGGTTAGCAGACAACGAGCCTGAACTAACCGCCATTAATGAAACCGCAAATGAGGAACAAGTAAATGTTCAAACACTGGCAACACTAGAAACCAAGATGACAGAACAGGCTCTGCATCTTAATCAGACACAACAAACGCAAATTAAGCAGCTTAAAAGTAGGATTGCAGAACTTGAAAACGAACTGATCATGGGTCGTATTGCGCAACAAAAAACAGACAAAACTATAGTAGATGCTCCCTCTGCAACAGATATTATTGATGCAGAAGAATTTGTTCCTTTAACTAAACCCCAAGATATTCCCTTAGGTGTGCAATTGCGAAATACACAAATGGTCACTAATAACCCAAAAATACAACGAAATCGACAAGCGAGATTACAAGACATCGCCGAAAAAATGGAAATGTCTTCACTACAAGCTCTCGTTAATTAAGCTGAATAAAACTCACGAAAATGTTGCTCTATTCAGTCAACCGTCAGCTAGCTGGTAAGATTTTACGGAGTATATTGGCCGTTGTTTTTATGTCTTGGCTGGCAATGATATTAATTAAATATAATCAGCTAAGTCCGCCAAAAAAGCTAGAAATGGTGGTGCAGCAGTCTGAACCGCATATTTTGTTAGAGCCATTAGTTTTGCCGCCTCCTCCAAACCCCAGTCAAAGCATAAAAGTAGCCACTAAACAGACTGCTCAACCGAAAGTGGCTGCAGCACCAGCAAAAAATGCTCAAACAGTTGAGCTGCTTTATCAACAATTAACTGGTGAAGGTTTAGATATGCAAATTGCCTGGCCAGAAAATACTAAAGAGCGAGAAGGCGCGATACAATTTATGTATCAGTGTGTAGGGTTACAATTTGCAGTATTAAACGGCAACCAAATTACTAAGCTAAATCGAACTAAAGTAACAAATTACAGTGACTGGATACGTGTAGCTCAAGGTGGTTTGTCTAAAAAAGAGCGCCACTTGATAAACGCTTATGCGGTAAAAGGTAAAGCTATACGTTTATTTCCTCGTCTAATTGACTGGCGTCTAGCCCAATATTTGACGGTTGCACTAAGAGGCAAAACACTTACTCATTTTAGAGCAAACTACCAAATTAAAAACCAGCAGCTATTTTTAGGCAATATCTGGTTAAATAAACAAGCAATCACAGATAGTTGGATGCTTTATCACGGGCAGTGTTAAACTTCTCCATGCAGCCTATGGGCATGGTTGGTTTAATACTTGCTTCATACAATTTAATAATACTGCTGTTTTTTATGAATTGAGGAATTTATGACCTGTACTAGTCATTTGCTAAGGCAATACATAGGAATAAAGGGGCAAGTCATCGCCGTTTTTTTCACAGTTTTAACTTTATTGACGGTTTCTTTGCCTACACAAGCGCTAGAACTTGGCGTCAATGCACAGCAAGGGACTGAATATGAAACCCAAGGTTTTTCAATTGTTGTTAGCGACAATTTCTCTCGTAGAAGTCCATTCTACTGGAATTTAGGGTTTAGCCGTTACGATGAAATATTCGTTGAGTGGAACAATAGTGATTTAAGGTTTCCCATAAACAGCGCCGAAGTTTCCTTTTCTTATCGTCCGCCGCCCTCATCGCGAAATCCTACAATGAGACGCATAAGCATGGAGTATCAATTAGGTGTCGCCGCTTCTTTAACTGACAACAAATTTACTTGGACCGAATTAAATGAAGAAAAATATTTTTCAGAAACCGGCGACCTTAATGGATTTGTCGCCATTTCTGCAAACTATAAAATATCTCCTAAAATGTCAGCCAATCTAGGATTAAAGCATTATCCCAAGTTGTCTGAATTTGGCAGTTTCAGTTCTGTATTTTTAGGTATTAAGTTTAATTTAGATTTTAGTCCAACTTATTACGGCCGCTAAGCTAATTAAGACATATAGAAGCACCCCAGAAAATAAGCCAAGAATGAGTATTGTTAATGTATAAAATAAAAACACAAAGCAGCGCAACGTCTTGGCCCAACAGACTAAGATTGCAGATTTTTAGCTTTAACTTAATCCTGATCATTGCTTTATCTTGGCCGCAACAAAGTTATTCTCAAGTTGTCACTTGCTCTGGTCCTCCCCCCTTAACTACCGCAGATACAGATAGTGATGGCTATGATGACAGTATTGATCTTTTTCCCACGGATCCTTCCCGCCACTATGATTATGATCTAGATGGGATCAGTAACTTAGATGACGTTGACGACGACGGCGACGGGGTATTAGATGCTTTTGACAATAACCTCGATGCTGACCCTGTTATCAATATTTATGACCCCTTTCCGGAAGATCCACTTGAATGGTTGGATACAGACGGAGATTGTTTAGGTAACAATGCCGATTTAGATGATGACAATGATGGAGTGGTAGATTTAAACGATCCCTTTCCTTTAGATAATTCAGAATGGGAAGACACTGACAGCGACCTGATTGGTAATAATGCTGATTCAGATGACGATAACGATGGGGTCATAGATTTTTATGACGATTTACCCACAGACCCAAATGAACAAGTCGATACTGATAATGACGGTATTGGCGACAACACAGATGCTGACGACGATAACGATGGCGTTGAAGATGTTGATGACGCTTTTCCTTTACTGGCCTCAGAAACCTTAGACTCAGACAATGATGGTATTGGTGACAATGCTGATCCAGACAGAGATGGTGATGGCATAGTCGATATCAATGATGTTTGGCCCGACGATCCCAGCGAATGGTTTGACAATGACGGCGACATGATTGGCGACAATGAAGACACAGATGATGACAATGATGGTTTTGCCGATGGGGTTGATGCCTTCAGAACGGATCCAGCTGAAAACCTTGATACCGATGCCGATGGTGTGGGAAATAACGCTGATAGTGATGATGACGGCGATGGCGTAGTTGATAGCGATGATGTATTTCCACTAGATGCAACCGAATATATTGATACCGACAATGACGGTATAGGCAACAATACAGATACTGATGATGATGCTGATGGCGTAGACGATGGTTCAGATGCATTTCCGCTAGATAATACAGAATATTTAGACACAGATGGTGATGGCATTGGCAACAATGCTGACTCTGATGACGATGGTGATGGCGTGCCAGATGCTGTAGATCCCGCTCCTTTAGATATGGCTGAAAACACCGATACAGATGGCGACGGTATCGGTAACAATGCAGATTCTGATGACGATAACGACGGAGTAGACGATGCTCTTGATGCTTTTCCGTTAAATCCTGATGAATGGGACGATACTGACGGCGATGGCTTAGGTAATAACCTGAGTGATGCCGATGATGATAATGATGGCATAGTTGATAGTGAGGATGCATTTCCTTTGGATAGCTCAGAATGGCTGGATACTGATATCGACGGTATAGGCAATAATTCAGACACAGATGATGATGGTGACGGCACTCCAGACAGTGAAGATGCTTTTCGATTGAATGCTAGCGAATCTAAAGACACAGATGGTGATGGTGTGGGCAACAACGCTGACAGTGATGACGACAATGATTCATTTGTCGACACAGAAGATGCTTTTCCACTCGACCTATTAGAATGGTTAGACACAGACAATGACGGTGTGGGTAATAATGCCGATCAAGATGACGATAATGATGGAGTAGATGATGCCTTAGATATTTTTCCTTTGAATAACGCCGAATGGTTAGACACAGATGCTGATGGCACAGGCAACAATGCTGACAGCGATGACGACAACGATGGTAGAGTCGATACTGATGATGCTTTCCCTCTAGATGTATCTGAATGGCTTGATACCGATGGCGACGGTATAGGTAATAATTTAGATACTGACGATGATGGGGATGGCGTATTAGATAACGTCGATGTTTTTCCGTTAAACAGTGCTGAATGGTTAGACACAGATGCCGATGGTACAGGCAACAATGCTGATAGTGATGACGATAACGATGGGGTCAGAGACATAGACGACGCCTTTCCGCTAGACCCTGTTGAAACAACCGATACCGACAATGACGGCTTAGGTAATGTATTTGATAACGACGATGATGGTGACGGCTTTGTAGATTCAGCCGAACCCTTTCCGTTAGATCCCAACGAATGGCTTGATTCTGACAATGACACTATAGGCAACAATGCCGACGTAGATGACGATAATGATGGCGTTGTAGATACTGATGATGCCTTTCCGTTAAATCCAACTGAATGGCTTGACACTGATAATGACGGTACAGGCAATAATAAAGATCTAGACGATGACGGTGATGGGGTCTTAGATTACCTAGATGACTTACCATTAGATGCAGCGGAAACAACCGATAGCGATAATGACGGCTTGGGTAATAACGCTGATCTAGACGATGACAATGATGGTATGAGTGATCAATTTGAAAACACTTACGGATTTAATCCTTTAGATCCTGCCGATGCACTACTAGACAGTGATTCTGATGGCGCAATTAACGGTGATGAAGCACAGGATAATAAAAATCCATTAATTGATGATTATCCGCCGATAATTAATATTCCTCCTGCATTACATTTAAATGCCGAGCATATTTTCACCACGCTAACCAAAACGGCATTAGTGGAGGCTACCAATATTTCTGCTAATGACGGCTTAGATGGAGACAATTGTTGCAGTTTAACACCACTAGGTTTTGAGTCTGGAGATCAAGTATTAAAGTCTGGTCGTTATCCCATTACTTGGCAGGCAATTGATAAAGCAGGCAACATTGCCTATGCAGAACAAATTATTAATATTTACCCATTAGTCAATTTTGAGCCTGACCAAACCCTTGCTGAAGGAGATACCAGCGAAGTCAAAATTGTATTATCAGGTACCGCACCCCGTTATCCCTTTAACATACCAGTTGCTGTGGTCGGAAATGTAGACACCTTAGACTATGAATTAGATGAAAAATTTGTGGTATTCGAACAGGGAACTGTGGCTTATATCAATATTACGTTAAACCAAGATTTTCAAGTAGAAGGCGATGAACTACTGGTGATGGAGTTTGGTGACGGTATCAACCAAGGTTCACAACCTACCCATACTATAACTATCACTGAAGAAAACCTCGCACCTAAGCTCACGGTAACAGTCACTCAACAAAATGTGGGGTTATCAAATGTAGCTAAAGACGATGGTGATATCATTATCACCATAGAAATTGATGATTCTAACACCAGTGATACCCATATTATTGAATGGAATATCCCCACTGAATATCAAGGGCAAGTGAGTGCCAATCAGTTAGTAACAGTAATCGACCCAGACGACCTGAGCTTACCCATTACGAATAGGGAAATTTTGTCTTTATCAGTAAAAGTAACAGACAGTGGCACTGGTTCATTAAATGTCACAGAAGTAGTGAATATCCCTATTTTAGCAACCCAACCAGCATTATCCTCAACGGATGTTGATCGTGATGGATTATCAGATATAGCAGAAGGTTTTGTCGATGAAGATCTTGATGGATTGCCTGCCTTTATGGATATTTCTGACATCACTTATGTGCAACCTATACATGTTAATTCTGCTATCACTCAATTCGTTGAAACTGAGCCAGGTTTAAATCTTACACTAGGAAAGTACGCTAGGTTGCAACAATCAGATGGGATCATGCTGTCAGCGCAAGAAATCAAAGCCACAGGCTTAATTAATGCTGATGATATTGGCCATCAAAATGAATATTACGATTTTATCATTAGTGATATTTTACCTGTTGGCCGTTCGGTAAAAATTGTGCTGCCATTACAAAATAGTATTCCTAAATATGGCACTTATCGAAAATATGCGGATAGCCAAGACTGGCAAGATTTTGTCGAAGACGCCAATAACAGCTTAGCTTCCACTAAAGCAGTTAACGGTGTTTGTCCAGCCCCAGAAAGCTCAGCTTATACTGCTGGCTTAACTGAAGGAGATATCTGCCTGAGACTCACTATTGAAGACGGCGGCCCTAATGATGCTGATGGCATAGCTAATGGTACAATTGATGATCCGGGTGGAGTAGCGGTACAAACAAATGATGAAATAATAAAAAATCTTGATCCTGTTACTACAAGTAGTGGTGGAAGCTTGGCTTTAAACATTGGTTTACTTATTATTTTGTTGGGCTGGCGTGGCTTTGTTTTTTATGCAAAAGATCGTATGTAGTAAACTTATTACAGGAACAAAAAAACGGCTAAGTTAATCGAAGATTTAGCCGTTTTGTTTTTATTCATTGCTCAGCTTTATTGTTTTGTAGCAGAAAGCTTAATGCCACCATTAGGGTTAATTGTAGTACCTGTATTTCCTACAACAAAAGCTTTCCAGAAATCATCTATAGTATGTAAGCCAGATAAACTAAGAATAAACCATACTTCAGATGTATCAGAAAAATCGACCCCACCATGATGAAGCGCCGACCATTCTTCTTGAAAACCTTCGGGGTGATATTTCCAAATCACCTCATCAGCTTTATTCCATAAAGCATTAGCTTTAGGCAGCGGAGAGTTCTTAGCTGCTGGTATAAAAGTATTGTCTTTTTCTTGATAGCCAGGGGTACTGTAATCACTACGATCGCCCCATTCAGTTATACCGTATGATGCATTACCGTCATCAATTCGCACATACCAAGACTTTTCCATAACATAAGCTAAATCTTCTGGGGTCGTTTCTTTTTCATTCCAATCGCTATGTTGAACTACTATCACCTTTTTCTTGATGGTTGCTGCAGACATTCCATCAGCAATAAGTGCAGCAATCCAATCTGCAGTCACATCTGACTGCCCAGCTTCCGCCACCCAAACATAACCTCCGGCATTGATAATTTCTTGAACTTTATTTTTAAGACGAATAACAGACCCTTTATTGTCGGTGTGTCTGTCAGTCCATTTTATATTTTTTTCACCGAATGCCAGAGTAAATAAGTCCGGTGAATGCATAAACTTTCCGCCCTGCTTACCATAAGCCCCAGACACAGCATAATATTTGATATCCTGGAAATCTGGGTGGGCCAAAATACTAGCTGTAGCAGCAATAGCATGAATATCATCAGGATCAGGCTTACTGTCGTATTGCAGTAATAGCAAATCCTTAGAACGATCAAATTGTAGTTTTTCGTCAGCCTTAACAATTGTATTATTAGCCGTTGAAGCTATAGCTGATTGCTGCACTCCTGCTAACGATAACAACGCACAGCAAATTGATATGCTTATTTTTTTTCTCATAAATCCTCGTTATTAATAACTAAATAAAATTCTTTAACCTGCTAAATTACGATAAATAACCTGAACTCAGGATAAGCCGAGCCTCTCAATAACGCTCTTTTTGCGCCTAGCGGCATTTGATTTTCTAACAACAGCCAGCTATTGCGTACAAAATCAGCTTTGCTATCCACGAAAAATTTGACCATCGAGTTAGCGTTGATGTAAACCAAAATGAATGTATATTTTTAACCTGTTGAATTTTAGGTATTTATTAAATTTACATGACATTTGTTAATCTGAGTTCAGGTTAGATAGACTAAGTGAGTTTGTCTAAAATTTCAATTGTATTACAATAATATTTTGTATGTCACATGAAATACAAAATATTATAGTAATACCTAACTCCAGAATAGGTTTAAGCAACGACCATCGAATTTCTCTCAACGTCAATATTATCAGGGATGGCTTATCTTTCTTTAAGCAATAAGCCACCCATCATGCGAGTAAACTGAGCATAAATCCATTCATACTGCGGAGCCTTGAGTGTTCAATGAACGAAATGTTCTTTAGTTGGTCATTTATTGTCCCAATAATAAAGCGTTTTAAAAGCATGGCCCTATCCCACAATGACATGGCTTTTGCTTTCATATTTTTACGAACTATGGTGATTAGCATGACGCCTTTATCTGATAAATTCGCCTCTAAAGCCTTATACCAATTAGTTTAAATTTATGATCTAATTACATTAATATTTACTCACCCTTTATACGATTTTGAAACTTGATACTTCACAACATTTACTCTCACTGTCTAGTGCTGAAACCAATGCTCGTAAACGACTTCGATTATTGGCGGTTTCTCACTTTGTTGATGGTAAAAACCGAACAGAAATAGCACGTATAGGTCAGCCGTCGGAGTGTCAATTGTTGGGTTGCCGCCTATTTATCCCTTGGTGTAGCAGGGCTTGAAGCTAAAAAAGAAAAGGAACGTGATTACTATCTATCACAAAAACAACGGCAGCAGTTGTCAGATTATATAAAAGCGCAAAGTCTAAATACAAAGGGCGGTCGTTTAACTGGACAAGATATACGTGCTTACATTTCTGAAAATTTTCAGGTCGATTATCATCCCAATGCCATATATAAACTTCTTCATGGGTTGGGATTTAGCTGGATAACGAAACGAGTCGCTCAAGGCACCCTAAACAATCCCAAGAAGCTCAAGACGAGTTTAAAAAAACTACAGATTGAAATGATCAATAGGATCCCAGGCCATATGGCCCTCAATAAGGTCAATTTTTGGTTTCAGGATGAAGCCCGCTTCGGCCAACAGAATACCACCACACGCTTATGGGCAGAACGGGAACACGACCAAGAGCGGTCAAACAACAACAATTTGAGTATGCCTACTTATTTGGTTCGGTTTGTCCTAGCAAAGGTGTTGGAGAAGCAATGGTAGTGCCTTGGGTGAACAAGGAGATCATGCATGAACATTTGAAGCAAATATCAGAAGTGACCGAGATAGGGCGACATGCAGTGGTGATCATGGATGGCGCGAGTTGGCATACAAATGACATTGCCAAAGATATCGACAATATGAGTATTATTAAATTACCACCCTATTCACCGGAACTTAAACCCAACTGAACAAGTATGGAGTTGGCTGAGACAACACTATTTATGCAATCAGAGTTTTAGAGATTATGAGGACATTGTTTCAAAAGTATGTGCAGCTTGGAATCAATTTTTAAACTGTACAAAAAGAGTCACAAAAATGTGCTCTAGAGAGTGGCTTATACCAATCACGATAATTAATTTCCCACCTGTGCCCAATTTCTGGCGCACAATTTGATAACCTTTTCTTTATCGCTGATAAAGTTATTCCATGCCCGACTGCATTGTATGACAATATCCTCATAGCTATCAAAGCATTGATTGGCCAACTCATTTTGCCTAAGCCATTGCCATACCTGCTCGATTGGGTTTAGCTCTGGAGAATAGGGCGGAAGCTTGATGATACTCACGTTATCTAGGTCATGCGCAATATCGTCTGTATGCCAACCCGCACCATCCATAATCACTACTGCATAGCGATCCAGTTGTGTGCGATTTGATATTAATTGTAAATGTTGTCTCATAATGTCTTTGTTCACCACAGGGGTTATCAAGGCTTCTGTTTCACCTGTCGCTGGGCATACAGCCCCAAATAAATGCGCATACTCAAACTGTTGTTGCTTGACCGCTCTAGGGCGACTACCTTTGTTTGCCCATAAACGTGTAGTGGTGTTCTGTTGACCTATTCTAGCCTCATATTGAAACCAAATATCGACTTTATCCAGTGTGACATGGCCTGGGATCAATTTGATCGTTTCAATCTGCAGTTTTTTTAAACTCGTCTTGAGCTTCTTGGGACTGCTTAGGGTGCTTAGAGCGACTGGTTATCCAAGAAAACCCTAGCTGATGCAGTAGACGATATATGTTAGTCAGGCCATAGGTAATACCAAATTCTTGCTTCACATAGTCAATGATGAGTGTGCCTTTGAGCCTTCCACCATCAGGTTTTATGGCATGAGACTCAATGTAAATTTTCAACGTCTGCAGTTGCTCAGCTGATAAAGCACAAGGCCGACCAGAGCGCGGCTTTTCCTTTAATCCGTCCAAACCATCTTGGTTGAAGCGCTTCACCCACTCATTCACCATTCTACGGCTGACGTGCAGATACCGAGCCGCTTGCGTGCGATTAACGCCTTGTTGAATATGTGAAAGGGCCATTAATCTGACTCGCATCCGAGCATTTTTTTCCTTCGCTATGAGTGTCGAAAAATCGATATTTTTTAAGCTATGCATGAGAAGAATTAAGATAAGAATACATAACTCAATTAGATCACAAACTTAGTGAAAATGGTATTAATATGATCACAAATTAAGATGGATTGGTATTAATTGGGAGTCTGGATGAAGGCAGTCTCTTTAGGCGCATGTGCCGTCTGCCTGAATGGCTTGCCAAGGATGGCAAGACCGGGTGCATATCATCAAGGACGTGTATTTGACTACTTTAAATTTATCAATGTTCCAAAACGCAAAAAGCCACCTCAATGAGGTGGCTTAGTACTTAAATAGGAGTCTGGCAGTGTGCTACTCTCGCATGGGGGTGGAAGCGGAGTCTTTTAGGAACGCAGTTCCTGCCGCTGGAACGAGCTAAGCTACGCTTAGGTCCGGGAATCCACTTCGTGAAGGATGACCGCGGGGTAGAACAGCTTGCTGTTCATTAGTAAGCGTCCGGTGATCCCACCTAGTTGTTATTGGTATTCCATGGTAATAGGTTTTCGATGTCGTAATCCGGTTGGCTGATATGCTCTAACAGATGATTTAGGTAATCGAAGGGCGTGAGGCCGTTGGCTTTGGCAGTTTCGATAATTGAGTAGAGAACTGCGCTGGCCTTTGCGCCCTTGGCTGTTTGACTAAACAACCAGTTTTTTCTGCCTATCACGAAGGTCTTTATGGCTCGCTCAGCACGGTTGTTATCGATGCTTAATCTGCCATCTTTGCGGTAAACGGTTAATTTTTCCCATTGATTTAAGCAGTAGGTAATTGCTTCGCCCAGTTTAGTTTTGGGCAGTACTTGTTGTTCTGACTTTATCAGCCATTGTTCAAATTGCTTAAGTAACGGTAGGCTTTTTTCTTGCCGTGTTTGGTAGCGTTCATCAATAGACTTGTCTTTTATACTGGTTTCAATTCGATACAGCTTTTGAATGTGATTCAGGGCCCAGTCGGCTTTGCCGCTTGGCTTCTTGCCTTGCGCAGTTTTGGCTTCTACGAATTTACGTCTCGCATGAGCCCAACAGCCTGCAAGTGTGGCTTGGGTTTTATGATAACCCGCATAACCATCTACTTGCAGATAGCCTGAGTACGCCCCTAAAAAGTCTACTGCGCATTGGCCACTTCGGCTGTTATGGTAATCAAACAGCACGATATTGGGTATGTCTGCATTGACTAATTTTCCTTCTGGCGAGTCGGCGCCTGTGGCATATAACCACATATAACTGGTCGCTTTGTCTTCGTTTACCACTTTTAACGTGGTTTCATCGGCCTGAATAACAGATTGCTGTAATAAGGTTTGCCTGAGCTTGTCATACAGTACTTGCAGGATGTCAGCACTTTTTATCACCCAATCGGCCATGGTTTTACGGCTTAGTTCAATCCCGTATTGTTTGAACATGGCTTCTTGGCGATACAGTGGCAAACCATATTGATATTTACTGCTGATGATTTGGGACAGTAAACTTGGAGTAGCGTAGCCTTTAGGGATAACAGAATTCGGTACCAGGGCTTGTTTGATGTGATTGCTTATCCCATCTTTTTCACAGGCCCTGCAGCTATATTTGGGACGGATATGTTCAATCACTTTGACTTGGGCTGGGATGAATTCCAACTTTTCACTTTTATCTTCGCTTATCTTGTGTAATTCACCATGACAACAAGCGCAGACTTTATCTTCATCAGCAATATCGTGCACTACAACTTCACGAGGTAAGTTGTTTGGTAACGGTTTACGCTTAGGTTTATTGCGGGCGTAGCTGATGTTTTCTTGCTCTGGCTCAACTTCGGATTGTTCAACCAGCTCTTCCGCTTCATTAAACAATTCACCTTGACCAGGATAGCCTTCGCTACTGGCACCAAACTGTTTTTGTTGAGCCAAGCGGAACTGCTCTTCTAAGAACTGGTTACGGGCAACAACTTCAGACAACAGCTTTTTGAGTGCTGCTGGATCATCTGGGAGAGAGGTGATATCAATAGGCATACCGTTATTATCTCTCAATAACCCATTGATAACCT